>NZ_JBEXSW010000004.1:0-250317 GCF_040613775.1 Streptomyces sp. NPDC006208
CAGGCTCTCGCCTCGGGCTCGCGGGTGGCGGTGCAGGCGCTGCGGGGCCGTGGTGGGGTGGGCAAGACGCAGCTGGCGATCGAGTACGGTCACCGGTTCGCCGGGGAGTACGAGCTGGCCTGGTGGATCCGCTCCGAGGAACCCGCCCTGATTCCCGACCAGTTGGCCCAGCTGGCGGTCAAGACCGGAGCCGCACAGGCCGATACGGCGCCGACGGAGGCGTTGGAGGCACTGGCGGAGGAGCTGCGCACGCGGGGGCGGTGGCTGCTGGTCTTCGACAACGCCGAAGACCCCGCAGCGCTGGCCCCGTATCTGCCCGGCGGGAACGGGCATGTGCTGATCACCTCCCGCAACCCCCACTGGCAGGACCACGCCACGGCCATGGCGGTGGACGCCTTCGCCCGCACCGAATCAGTTGGGCTGCTTCAAGCCCGCGTCCCGGGCCTGGCCGAGCATGATGCGGACCGGCTTGCCCAGCAGCTGGAGGACCTGCCGCTGGCTCTGGTGCAGGCCGCCGCCCTCCTCGCCGACGGCCTCACCCTCCCCCAATACCTCGACCTGCTCCAGGAGCGGATCAGCGAGGTCCTGGACGAAGGCCGCCCCGACACCTACCCGGTCTCGCTGGCCGCCCAGATCCGCCTGAGCACCCAGCACCTGGCCCGCACACAACCTTCAGCGCTCGCGGTGCTGCAGGCTTGCGCGCTGCTTGCACCCGAACCCTTCCCCCTGCACACCTGCACCCGTCCCGTCACCGACCCGCCACCGGCGCTGGCCGGGCTGCTGGGCAAACCGCTCGCAGCCCGCACGGCCCTGCGGGCCCTTGCCGGGCAGGGTCTGGCCCGTATCCAGGACGGCACGGTGCAGCTGCACCGCCTCACTCAGGCCGTGATCCGCGACCAGCTCACCCCGCCCGAGCACGCGGATGCGGTCCGGGCCGCCGAAACCCTCCTGACCGCCGCCTACCCCGGCGACGCAGCGGACCCGGCGACCTGGCCCGCCTGGCCCGCGCTGATCCCCCACCTCCTCACCCCCGATCCGGCCGACCTCACCACCGACGCCGGCCGGAACGCGGCGTACGAGGCCTGCTGGTACCTCATGGACCGCGGCAACACCCCCACCGCCCTGCCCCGCCTGCAACAGCTGCACCACACCTGGACCCAACAACTGGGCCCCGACCACCAGCACACCCTGTGGTCCGCCACCTACCTCGCCCGCGCCTACGACGACACCGGCGACCACGCCCAGGCCCGCATTCTGGACGAGGACACATTGGACCGGCAGCGGCGGGTGCTGGGCGAGGACCACCCCAACACCCTGAACTGCGCCAACAACCTCGCCATCCGACTGGCAGCACTGGGGGAACTCGAGGCCGCACGCACCCTGGCCGAGGACACGCTCGCCCGGCAGCGGGGGGCCCTGGGTGAGGACCATCCCGACACCCTGAGCAGCACCCACAACCTGGCCATCTGGCTGGCGGAGCTTGGACGGACGGACGAGGCCCGCGTCCTGGCCGAGGACACGCTCGCCCGGCGGCGGCGGGTGCTGGGCGAGAACCACCCCAACACCCTGAACAGCGCCCACACCCTGGCTGTCCAGCTGGCGGAGCTTGGACAGACGGACGAGGCCCGCACCCTGGGTGAGGACACGCTCGCCCGGCGGCGGCGGGTGCTGGGCGAGAACCACCCCGACACCCTGAACAGCGCCCACAACCTGGCCATCGATCTGGCGGCGCTGGGGGAAGTTCAGGCCGCACGTGCCCTGGTCGAGGACACCCTGCACCGGCGGCGGCGGGTGCTGGGCGAGGACCACCCCAACACCCTGAACAGCGCCAACCAGCTTGAAGAGCTACGCGCTGACGAGTCCTCCTGAATTGAACGCCACGATTGCCGGGATGGCCGACTGACAAGGGCGGGCGGAAATGCCGCCACGCTGGGGTCGTGGTTGCCGATCTTCCTGATCCGTAGGCGCGGGCACCCCCGGATGCAGGGCCCGGGAGCGAGCGCATCCGGGGCTGTGGTGCAGCAGTCGGCAGCGCCGTCTTTCCGTGGGTGTGCGCCGATGTGCGTGCACGTTGATGTCAGCAGTGGATGTCAGACACGTGGTTGCGGGGCGGGTGACAGTGCGGTGCGGGCGGCGGAGAGGACCTGCTCGGACAGCGGGGAGTCCTTGGTGGCGCGGGCCAGGAGAAGGGCGCCGAGCATGGTGCACAGCCGGGCGATGCCGTCCTCGTCGTCGGTGGCGAGCCACTGGGTGAAGTCCTGTACCCCTTCGGTGTAGGTGCGGCGCGCCCCGTGGTCGCCACTGTGCCGGGCCATGTCGGTGGCGAGCGCGGCGACGGGGCAGCCCGAGGCGGGGTTGTCCCGGTGCCGGACGGACAAGTATTCGTCGATCAGGGCCTGCTGGGCCTCGACGCGGCGCCCCTCGTGCTCGTCGAGTGTGGTGGCGTGGTGCTCGGCCAGTTCGCCGACCGCGTGGATGACCGCCTCGTCGATCAGAGCCTCCTTGGAGGCGAACTGCTTGTAGAAGCCGCCGTGCGTCAAGCCGGCCGCCTTCATCAGATCCGCGACGCTCACGCCCGTGCCCTGCTCGCGGAACAGCTGCGAGGCCCGCTCCACGACCCGCTGGCGGTTCGCCTGTGCCTGTGCATGTGAGACGCGACCCATAGGACACCTCCTTTTTGGATGTCGGACGACATCTATCGTACGATACCGCTTAGATTACCTGCATCATCTATTTTGGGCACTCCCCTCCCCTCATCCAAGGGCGCGCCCCCTACACGGGAGACATTTCATGGCCACTCGCCTCGGCCCGGCCGCCGAAGCCGACCTGACCACCGCCTCCTCCTCGACCGCGCCACCGGTCCGGCTCTGGCTCCAGCCGGCCGTGATCGCCCTGGTCGTCGTGGCGGCCTTCGTCGGCTGCTACGTCGGTCTGCAGCGCAACCCCCAGCCGCACCGGGTACCGGTGGCTGTCGCCGGGCAGGAGCTTTCGGGCGAGATACGCCAGGTCCTTGGTGACAGCGTCGATGTCCATCCTGTCGCCGACGCCGCCACGGGGCGCGCTGAGCTGGAGAGCCGCGATGTCGTGGCCGCGCTCAGCGGCCGCGCGGACTCCGACCGGTTGCGCCTGGAGGTCGCCGGGGCCAACGGGCAGTCAACGACGACGGCTGTCAAGAGCCTGATCGGCGCCTATGCCCACGGGTCGAGCCAGCGCCTGACCACGGTGGACGTCGTCCCGTTCGCCCGTTTCGACTCCCGTGGACTGGCCGGGTTCTACATGGCGTTCGGCGTCACACTGGCCGGCTTCGTCCTCGCCCAGAACGCCCTCGGGCTCGCGAACCATCTGCACCTGCGCCACCGGTTCTGGCTGCTGTCCGGCGCCTCTGTGGCCATCGGCATCGTCGCCACCGTCATCGCCGGACCCATCCTCGGGGCGGTGCCCGCGCCGGTGATGCCGCTGGCCTTCGGCTTGACCCTGCTTGCCGCGGCAGCCGCGTTCACCACCAAGCTGCTGGGCACCTACCTCGGCCCGGTCGGCGTGCCGGTCGCCACCCTTTTGCTGCTCACGGTCGGCAACTCCACCAGCGGAGCCACCATCGGCCCGGACCTCCTGCCCTCCGCCGCTCGCGCCGTCTCCGCTCTGCTGCCACCGGGCGCGGCCGTCCGCGCCGTGACCGACCTGAGCTACTTCCACGGCGCGCAGGTGGTGCAGCCATTGGTCACCCTCGCGCTGTGGGCGGTGATCGCCGCGGTCCTGGTGAGCCTGCGCCCCCACCTGAGGCGGCGGCGCACTCGGGTGACCACCTGACCGTGGCCGTGGAGCCGACCGCCCCAGCCACGGCGGGCCTCCCCCACCGTCAACCCTTCGCTGTAGGCGTGCGGCCGGCGGTCGGGTTGCCGTGGGGCGAAGACAGGAGCGGCGCCCGGCCGACGGGCCGCGCGCTGCCGCGCCGTGCGCGGCAGAAGCGCCTTGATGAAGTGGAGCAAGTTTCACCGGCAGGGACGACGATGGGCCCGGCACCGAGAGGCGTCGAGCCCGTCGTCGTCGGCCCGGTCCCGGTCAGGTAACGACCAACTCTCCTGTCACTCCTGCCCCGTAGAGTCGAACGCACTCTGGGGAGGGGACTGCAGTCATGCGCAGTGGAGCGAAGGTCGCCGTCATCGGCGGCATATTTGCCGTGGTCGCGGGGGGCGTCGGCTGCGGGGGCTACAACCTGTTCAACGGGCTGACCGGCAGCGGGGACGGGCCGGGGACCACGGCCGAGGCCACGACGAAGAAGACCGGGCCGCCCAGCGCCGACGAGATCGAGACAACCGCGAAGGACTTCCTCGCGGCATGGGCCGCGGGTAAGGGGCCCGAGGCCGCACAGCTGACCAACAACGCGGCCGACGCCGAGCCGCTGCTGACGGGGTACAGCGAGCAGGCCCATGTGTCCGACGCGGTGATCACGCCGGGGCCCGCGGTCGGCGCGAAGGTGCCGTTCACGGTCAAGGCGACGGTGGCGTACGCGGGCAAGAGCAAGCCCTGGACGTACGACTCCGAGCTGACCGTGGTGCGCGGACTGACGACCGGCAGGGCGCTGGTGGACTGGCAGCCGGCCGTCGTCCACCCGAAGCTGACCAAGGGCGCTTCGCTCACCACGGCCGAGGCGTCGGCGGCTCCGATCAAGGCGGTCGACCGCAACGGTGTGGAGCTGACGAAGGAGAAGTACCCCTCGCTCGGCCCCGTTCTGGACGCGCTGCGCGACAAGTACGGGGACAAGGCGGGCGGCACGCCCGGTATCGAGCTCGCGATCACCTCCGCGGACGCCGGTGTGCCGGACCAGTCACTGCTGACGCTGACCAAGGGCAAGGAGGGCAGGCTCCCGACCTATCTGGACGCCAAGGTGCAGGCAGCCGCCGAGCAGACGGTGAAGAAGTACGCCAAGGCCTCGGTCGTGGCGGTCGAGCCGAGCACGGGCCGTATCCGGGCGGTCGCCAACAACCCGGCGGGCGGCTACAACACAGCGTTGCAGGGCGGTCAGGCGCCGGGCTCCACGATGAAGATCGTGACGGCGGCGATGATGCTGGACAAGGGGCTGGTGAACGGCCCGGACTCACCGGTCGAGTGTCCGCCGACGGTCGACTGGGAGCGGAAGTTCCACAATCTCGAGGACTTCTCGATCCCGAACGCGACGCTGCAGCGGGCCTTCGCGCGCTCGTGCAACACGGCCTTCATCAAGCCGGTCAAGCCGCTGGGCAACGCCGCGGGGACGGCACTGGGCGACACCGCCCGGAAGTACTTCGGCATCGGCCTGGAGTGGCAGACCGGCGTCGTGACCCGGGACGGGTCCGTGCCCGAGTCGACCGGCTCGGAGACCGCCGCCTCGTACATCGGCCAGGGCAGGATCCAGATGAACGCCCTGAACATGGCGTCCATCTCCGCGACCGTGAAGGGCGGGGCGTTCAAGCAGCCGCTGATCGTCCCGCTGGCCCTGGACGGCCGCGAGCCGGCCACCGCCCAGCCGCTGCCGGCCGGCATGGCCCAGACCCTGCGGCAGTTGATGGGCGCCGCCACGCGCGGTGAGGGGACGGCGGCGGCCGCGATGGCCTCGGTCGGCGGGGACAAGGGCGCGAAGACCGGTTCCGCCGAGGTCGACGGACAGGGCGACTCCAACAGCTGGTTCACCGGATACGCCGACGACCTCGCCGCAGCCGCGGTGGTCGACTCCGGCGGGCACGGCGGCAAAGCGGCCGGCCAGGTGGTCGCCCAAGTGCTGCGCGCGGGCTGACGGCCAAGGACCGGAACCGACTCGCATGGCCCGTACAGCTACCGCTAGCGTGCGGGCCATGAGCACTCACGACACCGCCGGCGCCCATCCCCGTTTCGCCGAGGCTCTGCGCGAGCTCGGGCTGGACGTACCGGTACGGCGCTTCCCCGACGCCACGCGCACCGCGGCGCAGGCGGCCGAGGCCATCGGCTGCGATGTCAGCGAGATCGTCAAGTCGCTGATCTTCGAGGCGGACTCGGTGCCGGTACTGGTCCTGATGGACGGCTCGTCCCGGGTGGACGTCGAGCGGGTGCGCCACGAACTGGGCGCGGAGTCGGTGAAGCGCGCCGACGCCGATCTGGTGCGGGAGACGACCGGGTACGCGATCGGGGGCGTACCGCCGTTCGGCCACCGTACGCGGACCCGGGTGCTGGCCGACCGGGCGCTGCTCGACCACGACGTGGTGTGGGCCGCGGCCGGGACCCCTCACACGGTCTTCCCGCTCGCCCCCAAGACGCTGATCGCACACGCGGGCGGCACGCTGGTGGACGTCCGCGAGCGCACGGCGTGACGGTCTGGGTCGCCGCGGCGGTCCTGACGGCGGCGGTCACGCACGCCGGGTGGAACGCCATGGCGCACACCATCAAGGACCAGGTGATCGCCTTCACACTGATCGCCGGCGGCGCCGCGGTGATGGGGGCGCTGCTCGCCCCCTTCGTACCGTTCCCGCAGGCGGGTGCGTGGCCGTATCTGATCGTCTCCGCGCTGGTGCACGTCGGTTACCAGGCGCTGCTGATGCGGTCGTTCAGCCTCGGTGACTTCGGCCAGATGTATCCGATCGCCCGCGGTACGGCTCCGCTGGCGGTGACCGTCCTCGCGGCGCTGTTCGTCGGCGAGCGGATCGGCGGCTGGCAGCTGGCGGGGGTGGTCCTCGCCTCGGCGGGCCTGGTGGGCCTGGCGCTGTGGGGCATCCTCCCCCTGGGCACGGGGGCCCGGGAGACAGCCCCGGGCTCCGGACAGCGCCCGCACTGGCCTGCGCTGCTCGCCGCCCTCGCGACCGGTCTGTCGATCGCCGCGTACACGGTCGTCGACGGTGTGGGCGTGCGCACCTCGGGTACGCCGATCGGCTACATCGCCTGGCTGATGATCCTGGAGGGCACCCTCGTGCCCGCGTACGCGCTGTACCTCCACCGGGGTGCCCTGGGGGCGAGGCTGCGACCGTACGCGGCGCGCGGCCTGCTCGGCGCGGCGATGTCGATGCTGGCCTACGGCCTGGTGCTGTGGGCGCAGACCCGCGCCCCGCTCGCGCCCATCGCGGCGCTGCGCGAATCGTCGATCATCGTGGGCGCGGCGATCGGCGCGGTGTTCTTCAAGGAGCGCTTCGGTGTACCCCGGATCGCCGCGGCAGCGGTGATGGTGGTCGGCATCGGTCTGATGCTCAGGGCGGGCTGACGAACCGCGGAAGGCCCTCGGAGCGTCCACTTCGCCATGAACGCGATCTCGTCCTGGATGGGTCAGCTGGTGCGCTTCGGCCTGCTGCAGGCCCGCTGCTGCGCCTTCGCCGTCGCCCTCGTCGCCGGTATCGCGGTCTCGGGCCTGCTGCCCGAACTGCCCGTCGCGCGCTACGACCTGGTGCTGCTGTACGGGATCGGGCTTGCGGTGCTGGCCAGGAAGGTCGGGTGGGACAGCGCGCGCGACACCGCGGTCATCGCCGGGTGCCATCTGATCGGGCTGCTCTTCGAGCTGGTGAAGGTGCGGATGGGCTCGTGGAGCTACCCGGAGGAGGCGCTGACCAAGGTCGCGGGCGTGCCGCTGTACGGCGGCTTTCTGTACGCGGCCGTGGGCAGTTACGTCTGCCGCGCCTGGCATCTGTTCGATCTGCGGCTGGACCGCTATCGCCCGCGGATCATGGCGGTTCTGGCCGGTGCGGTCTATCTGAACTTCTTCAGCCACCACTGGCTGCCCGACGTCCGCTGGGCGCTGGCGGCGCTGCTGCTGTGCGCGACCGCAGGGACCTGGGTGCGCTTCCGGGTGGGCGAGCACGACTATCGGATGCCGCTCGCGCTGTCGTTCGTGCTGATCGGATTCTTCCTGTGGGTGGCGGAGAACATCGCGACCTACGCGGGCGCCTGGAGCTACCCGGACCAGCTGGCGGGCTGGCAGCCGGTGTCGGTGGCGAAGTTCGGGGCGTGGGCGCTGCTGATCACGGTCACTTTCGTGCTGGCGGCGGGAGCGGGGGCGGGCCGCACGCCGGGCGCCGCGCGGCCGGCCTAGCGGTCGTCGTCCTGTTCGGCCGCTTCCGCGGCGAGCGCCTGCTGGAATCCCGTGTTGACCGCGAGCAGCCCTCCGTCCACCCGCAGTGTCGTGCCGGTGATCCAGGCCGCGTCCCGCGAGGCCAGAAACGCCACCGCCGCCGCGATGTCCTCGGGCTCGCCGACCCGGCCGAGCGGGTAGAGGCGGCTCAGCGTCTCGAGGGCCGCATCGCGGCCCTCCCAGGCACGGGTACGGATCGTGCCCGGCGTGACCTGGTTGACGCGCACTCCGCGCGGGGCGGCGTCTCCTGCCAGGGTGCGGGTCAGCGAGGCGAGGCCTGCCTTGGCCGCGCTGTAGGCGTGGTTGCCGAAGTCCTGTTCACCGTTGACGGAGCCGATGTTGACGATCGCGCCGCGGCCGCCTGCCGCCAGGTGCGGGAGTGCGGCGCGGGCGCACCGGAAGGCGCCGGTCAGGCAGATGTCCAGGTCCCGGTGCCAGGTGTCGTCCGGCTCGTCCTCGAAGCGAGGAGTGTCCGTGCCGCACGAGAAGGCGTTGTTGACGAGCACGTCGAGGGCGCCGAAGCGCCGCACGGCGTACGCGACGGCCGCCTCGACCGACTCGCGGTCCGCGACGTCGCAGCGGAAGGAGTCGGCGCCGGGGATCTCCCCGGCGGTCTTCGCCGCGCACTCCGCGTCCACGTCCGCGATCAGGACCCGTGCGCCCTCGGAGGCGAGTCTGCGCGCGATCGCGGCGCCGATGCCGCGGGCCGAGCCGGTGACCAGGACGCTGTATCCCTCGAATCGCTTCACAGCACGGAACGTACCGCCCGGACGAGCGCCTGGGCACGGGGATCGGCGGTAACTCCCTTGCGCATGCCGTTGGTCACGTAGCCCAGTGCGACACCGGACTCGGGGTCGGCGAAGCCGAGGGAGCCGCCGCGTCCGGGGTGGCCGAAGGAGCCGGGGCCGAGCAGCGGCGACGCGGGGCCGTGCAGCATGAAGCCGAGGCCGAAGCGGGTGGGGACGAACAGCACCTTGTCGGGGCCCACGGACTCCTCGGTGCGGGCGAGGGTGAGCGTGGCGGGGGCGAACAGCCGGTGTCCGCCGTCGACCGCGCCGATCGTCGCGGCGTAGAAGCGGGCGAGCGCACGAGCGGTGGAGATGCCGTTGGAGGCGGGGAGTTCGGCGGCCCGGTAGGCGGGGTCGTTCTCGTCGGGCAGCGGGTGGATGGCCTCGAAGGCGCGGCGGGTCAGCGACGCGGGGTCGCGGTAGGCCTCGGTGACCGCGCGCTTGGGCCGGAGCTTCAGACCGCCGCCCTCGGCGGTGGCGGGCTCCTCGACGGGCCCGATCCGGCCGACCCGGTGGGCCTCCTCGGGCGGCAGGCCTGTCCAGAAGTCCAGGCCGAGCGGGCCGGCTATCTCCTCGGCGACCCAGCGACCGATGCTGCGGCCGGTGACCCGGAGGACCAGCTCGCCGAGCAGCCAGCTGTAGGTCTGTGCGTGGTAGCCGTGGGTGGTGCCGGGCTCCCAGGCCGGGCGCTGGGCCGCGAGCGCCGCGGGTCCGGTGATGCCGTCCTCGGCCTCGGCGGGCGTGAGCGGGCGGTCCAGTACGGGCAGCCCGGCGCGGTGCGAGAGCAGTTGGCGTACGAGGACACGTTCCTTGCCGGCCGCCTTGAACTCGGGCCAGTAGGTGCCGACCGGGGCGTCCAGGTCGATCTGGCCGCGCTGGTGGAGCAGCAGGACCACGGCCGCGGCGACGCCCTTGGTGGCGGAGCGGACGATCTGAGCGGTGTCGAGAACCCAGGGCTCGGTGCCGTCGACGTCCCGCGTACCGGCCCACAGGTCGACGACTTTGCGGCCGTCCCGGTAGACGGCGACAGCCGCGCCGCGCTCACCGCGCTGCTCGAAGTTGCGCACGAAGGCGTCCCGGACGGCTTCGAAGCCGTCCGCCACCGTGCCGCGCACGTCCACCGGCGCGCTGTGTGCGCCCACCGTGCCGTGCACGTCCACCGCCCGGTTGCCGGCGTCCGTCACCGTGCCGCGGGCCGCCGTCACGAGATCGTCGTGGGCGGCCATCGCGTCTGTACTCCCGCTCATCCCCCCATGGTGCAACGTGCTTCCGAGCGCCCTGCCCCCGGGGCGGGCTCAGCTCAGCATGATGGAGACGTCGATGTTGTCGCGGGTGGCGTTGGAGTACGGGCAGACCTCGTGCGCCGCGGACACCAGCCGCGTCGCCAGCTCCTGGTCGACCAGCGGCAGGGAGACGCTGAGCGCGACGGCCAGCCCGTAGCCACGCGCCTTGTTGGGGCCGATACCCACCTTGGCGGCGACGGTGGACCCGGTCAGGTCCAGGCCGGCCCGGCGCCCGACGAGGACCAGCGCATTGTGGAAGCAGGAGCTGTAACCGGCCGCGAACAGCTGCTCGGGGTTGGTGCCCTTGCCGTCGCCGCCGAGCGCGGGCGGCATGGCGAGACGCAGCTCGATCTGTCCGTCATGGCTGGTCACATAGCCGTCACGACCGCCGTGCGCGGTGGCCTCCGCCACGTACATGATCTTCGTAGGCCGGCTGTCGAGTTGCTCGCTCACGATGCGTCCCCGAGGTGATGGCAGGGCAGTGCCGCTGGACGGGAGAATTACATTGCGCACAATGTATCTGAGCGAGCGCGCTCTTGTTACTCCGGGGTACGTTTCGTTACCGCTCCGAGGCGTCCGGCGCGGTCGACGTCCCCGCCTCCGCCACGCGCTCGGCCAGCCGGTGCAGATCCGCCCGCAGCCGCGCGATCTCGGACGCCTGGAGACCGGTGCTCACCAACAGCCTGGCCGGCACCTGCTCGGCGCGTTCCCGCAGCGCCCCGCCCGCGTCCGTGAGCAGCAGCCGCACCGACCGTTCGTCGGTCGCCGAGCGCTCGCGCCGCACAAGACCGGCCGCCTCCAGCCGCTTGAGCAGCGGTGAAACGGTGCCGTAGTCGAGCTTCAGCGCGGCGCCGAGCTCCTTGACCGCCACCTCACCCCGCTCCCACAGCACCAGCATGGCGAGGTACTGCGGATAGGTCAGCCCGATCTCGTCGAGAAGCGGGCGGTAGGCGCCGGTCACGGCGCGCTGCGCCGCGTACAGCGCGAAGCACAGCTGATCGTCGAGCAGCAGCGAAGCCGCTGCTGCCGTCCCCCTCTGGTCCTGATTCACGCGGACATTGTCACGGACTTCGGGTCGAAGCCGAACGGCAGCTCCAGCCGGTGTGCCCGCATCAGCTCCTCGTCGCACAGCAGCCCCTGCGTGGACCCGTCGGCGGCGATCACCCCGGCGCTGAGGATGACCGAGCGCGGGCACAGCTCCAGCGCGTACGGCAGATCATGGGTGACCATCAGCACGGTGACGTCCAACGAGCGCAGGATGTCGGCCAGTTCACGGCGCGATGCCGGATCGAGATTCGACGAGGGCTCGTCCAGCACCAGGATCTCCGGCTCCATCGCGAGCACGGTGGCGACGGCGACCCGGCGGCGCTGCCCGAAGGAGAGATGGTGCGGCGGCCGGTCGGCGAACCGCTCCATGCCGACCCTGGTCAGTGCCGCCGTCACCCGGGCCTCCAGCTCGGCGCCACGCAGGCCCGCCGCGGCCGGACCGAAGGCCACGTCCTCCCGGACCGTGGGCATGAACAGCTGGTCGTCGGGGTCCTGGAAGACGATCCCGACCCTCCGGCGGATCTCCGCAAGGTTGGCCCTGGCGACCGGCAGCCCGGCCACGGTGACCGAGCCGACGCCCCCGCCGAGGATGCCGTTGAGGTGGAGGACGAGCGTGGTCTTGCCCGCGCCGTTCGGGCCGAGCAGGGCGACCCGCTCGCCGCGCGCGACCGTCAGATCGACGCCGAACAGTGCCTGATGCCCGTCGGGGTAGGCGTAGGCGAGGCCCCTGACGTCCAGGGAGGCGGGGGGCGATGTGGTCATAGGGTCCATCCCAGAAGACAGACCGCGAGCGCGGTCAGCGGCAGTGCGGCGGCCGAGGCCCACTGGACCCGGCTCGCCCGCACGTGGTCGAGCACCGGCATGGTCCCGGTGTATCCCCGGCTGACCATCGCGAGATGCACCCGCTCACCGCGCTCGTAGGAGCGGATGAACAGGGCACCGGCCGACGCGGCGAGGACGCCCCAGTGGCGTACGCCGCGGGCCTCGAAGCCGCGCGACCGGCGTGCGATCGACATCCGGCGCATCTCGTCGGTGATCACATCGCTGTAGCGGATCATGAAGGATGCGATCTGGACCAGCATCGAGGGCAGGCGCAGCCGCTGGAGCCCGAGCAGCAGTTCGCGCAGTTCGGTCGTCGAGGCGAGGATCACGGAGGCGGCGACGCCGAGGGTCCCCTTGGCAAGGATGTTCCACGCCCCCCACAGGCCCGGGACGCTGAGCGAGAGCCCGAGGGCCTGGACCTGCTCGCCGGGCACGACGAACGGCATCAGCAGCGCGAAGGCGACGAACGGGATCTCGATGAGCATCCGGCGCAGCATGAAGCCCGCCGGGACACGGGCCACGGCCGCGACGGCGGCCAGCAGCACCGCATACAGTCCGAAGGCCCAGACCGCCTCGCGTGGCGTGGAGACCACCACCAGCACGAAGCCGAGCACGGCGATCAGCTTGCAGTGCGCGGGCAGACCGTGGACCGGCGAGTGCCCGTGCCGGTAGAGCCTGTGGGCGTGGCCCGAACCCATGTCAGGCCGAGGTGCTCGGTACGGCGCTGGGTCCGGCGTCCTCGGTACGCCGCCTCCGCACCACGTAGAACACCCCGCTGCCCACGACGACGGTGGCGCCGACGCCGATCACACCCGCGAGGCCGCCGGAGGCCCTGGCGTCGGAGATGTCCTTGACGCCGTAGTCGGCCAGCGGCGAGTCGGCGGCGGCGTGCTCCTCGACCGACGTGTCGAAGCCCTTGTCTGCGGCGACCTTCTCCAGGCCGTCCGGATCGGCGGACGCGTAGAAGGACACGAATCCGGCCAGGACCAGGGAGGTGGCGAGGCCGGCGAGCCAGACCTTGCGCGGGGAACGAGGGGCGGCCGGAGCGGGGGCGTCGGCCGGAGCGTCCACCAGCTCGCCGCCGACCCTGAGCTTGAGCGGGGCGGACAGGCCGCGCGCGCCGTACACGAGGTCCGGCCGCACCGCGAGGACGGCACCGACGGTCAGCATGGTGATGGTGGCCTCGCCGATACCGATCAGGGTGTGCACACCGACCATGGCGGTGAAGACGGACCCGATCGGGACCTCGGTGACCCCGCCGACCGCGTAGATCAGGGTGAAGGCGGCTGCGGAGGCCGGGACGGAGACCAGCGCAGCGGCGAAGGAGGCGGCGGTCACCGAGCGGCGGGTACGGGGCAGGACCGCGAGCAGGCCACGGAACAGCCCGTACGCCACGAGGACAGTGATCACGCCCATGACGGTGATGTTCACGCCGAGCGCCGTCAGGCCGCCGTCCGCGAAGAGGATGCCCTGCATCAGCAGCACGACGGCTATGCACAGGACGCCGGTGTACGGGCCGACGAGTACGGCCGCGAGCGCGCCTCCCAGCAGATGTCCGCTGGTGCCCGCCGCGACGGGGAAGTTGAGCATCTGTACCGCGAAGACGAATGCGGCGACCAGGCCGGCCAGCGGCGCGGTGCGTTCGGCCCCCACCAGTGCGACCGTGGCTCCGCCCAGTTCACGTCGGGCGCCGCGGAGGCTGACGGCGACGGCGCCTGCGGCGACGACTCCGGCGGCCACCGAGGCAGGTGCGTCGATGAAACCGTCAGGGACATGCATGGGGTGCTCCGCTTCGGACAGATGGATAACCGTCCAATGATGAACCTTCCTGCAAACGACTTGCAAGAGCGCACTACTTACAGAGCAGGCAGGTTTCAAAGCGGAAAATATGCGACATTAGATGACAAACAAGACCAAACACTAGATCGGACGAGTGTGAGGAGCGCCACATGCCCGCCGCCGTCGAAGAACACGCCCGGGGCCGGATAGTCACCGACGCTCCTCAGTACCGATCCGTGCACGTGTGCATGATCTACGATCCGGCCGAACCGCAGGCCGTGAGCTTCGCCTTTCCCAGCGGCCGGGAGTGGACCTTCCCCCGCGCGCTGCTGGAGACCGGCCTGCGTGTGCCGGTGAGCGTCGGCGACATCAGCGTCTGGCCGTGCGGCCGGGTGCAGGCGGTGGTGGAGTTCCACACACCCGACGGTGTCGCCGTGGTGCAGTTCGACGCCAAGACGCTGATGCGGTTCCTGAGCCACACGTACGCGGTGGCCGCACCCGCAGCCACTGGCTGACGGATACGGCCACCGGGTCCGCGACGTACCCCGTCCCCACGGTGCCGTCGCGCCGGGGGCCCGCTCAGCCGGTGCTTTCACCGGCCCCGGCCGGCGCGCATGCCGCGCCGGCCAAATGCCCCCGGGGTCCGATTCCCGCGCCCGGCGATCAGGCGCGCGCCAACTCGCGCTCCTCGCCCCCGTCCACGGACGTCGCGGCGAGTTCCTTGTTCAGCTTCTCGCCCTCCACGTCGACATTGGGCAGCGCCCGGTCCAGCCAGCGGGGCAGCCACCAGGCCTTGTGGCCCAGCAGGGCGAGCACCGCCGGGACGATCGCCATCCGGACCACGAAGGCGTCGAAGAAGACCGCGATCGCGAGGCCGAAGCCGATCATCTTGATCATCTGCTCGCTGGAGCCGATGAAGCCGGAGAAGACAGCGATCATGATGATCGCCGCCGCGACGACCACCCGGGCGCTGTGCTGGAAGCCGGTGACGACGGCCTGGCCTGGCCGCTCTCCGTGGACGTACGCCTCCCGCATCCGGGTCACGAGGAACACCTCGTAGTCCATCGCGAGACCGAAGACCACGCCCACCATGAAGATCGGCATCATCGACATGATCGGGCCGGTCTGCTCGACGCCGAAGAGCGAGCCGAGCCAGCCCCACTGGAAGACGGCCACGACCGCACCCAGCGCCGCGACGACGGAGAGCAGGAAGCCGAGGGCCGCCTTGAGTGGCACCAGCACCGAGCGGAAGACCACCATCAGCAGCAGGAACGCCAGGCCCACGACGAGCGCCAGATAGGGCAGCAGCGCGTCGTTCATCCGCTGCGAGAAGTCGATGTTCATCGCGGTCGCACCGGTGACCAGGACGTCGTCGTCGCCGGCGTCCCGTATCGAGTGGACGAGCTCCTCGGTGGCGACCGAGGACGGCCGGTCCTTCGGGATGACCGTGATCATCGCGGTGTCACCGGCCTTGTTGAGGGTCGCCGGGGTGACGGCGGCGGCGCCCTCGATGCCCTGGATCACCTCGACCGTACGGTCCGCCTTCTGCCGGTCGCCGTCGACGACAACCATGAGCGGGCCGTTGAAGCCGGGGCCGAAACCGTCGGAGAGCAGGTCGTACGCCTTGCGCTGAGTGGTGCTCGTCGGCTGTGAGCCGTCGTCGGGCAGGCCCATCTCGAGCGACCCGGCCGGAACGGCGATCGCGCCGAGACCCAGCACACCGGCGAGCAGTACGACCACCGGGCGGCGCAGCACGAAGCTGGCCCAGCGGGTGCCGGCGTTCGGCTTGTCACTGATCTGCTTGCCCTTGCGCACCTTGCGGCCCAGCACCCGCTTGCCCGCGAAGCCGAGCAGGGCGGGGATCAGGGTGAGGGCGATGAGGACGGCGATCACGACCGTCCCGGCCGCGGCGAAGCCCATCTTGGTGAGCATCGGGATGTTGACGACGGCAAGGCCCACCAGCGCGATGACGACGGTCAGTCCGGCGAAGACGACCGCGGAGCCGGCGGTGCCGACGGCCCGTCCGGCGGCGTCCTCGTGCTCGCGTCCCTCGGCCAGTTCGGCGCGGTAGCGGGAGACGATGAACAGCGCGTAGTCGATACCGACCGCCAGACCGATCATCGTGGCCAGCGTGGCGGTGGTGGAGCCCAGGTCGAGGACGTTCGCCAGCGCGGTGATGGTGGAGATCCCGATGCCGACGCCGATGATCGCGGTGAGCAGCGGCAGTCCCGCCGCGACCAGGGAGCCGAAGGTGATGACGAGGACGACTCCGGCGATGATCACACCGATGATCTCGCCCGCCCCGGTCTCGGGGGCGGCCTGCAGCGCATCGCCGCCGATCTCGACGGTCAGCCCGGCCTCCCGCGCCTCGGCACCGGTCTCCTGGAGCTCCTCACGCGCGGCGTCGGTCAGCTCCATGCCGTTGACCTTGTACGAGACCGAGACATAGGCGGTCCTGCCGTTCTTGGAAACGGCGCCCGCCGCGTACGGGTCGGTGACCGACGCGATCTGGTCGGAGCCGGACTTCAGCTCGCGGACCGCCTTGTCCACCTCGGCCCGGTTGGCGGCCTCGGTCATCTTCTCGCCGCCCGGGGCCTTGAAGACCACCCGGGCGGTCGCGCCGTCGGCGCTGCCACCGGGGAAGCGTTCGTCGAGCAGGTCGAAGGCCTTCTGGGCCTCCGTACCCGGGATGGAGAAGGAGGAGGAGGTGGCGGTGGACGCGGAGGCCGCGCCGACCCCGGCGAGTACCAGCAGCGCCACCCATATGAAGGCGACGAGTCGGCGCCGCCGGAAGGCGGACCGTCCGAGTGTGTAGAGATACGTGGCCACGAGTACGGGCTCCCGGTCAGGTCGTTGGGACGAGGGCAGGCATGACCAGCCCGACGACGTGAGCGGTGCGTGTCAGGTAGGACTTTGTCGGTGGTGCGATCGGGGAGGGGAGCTCAGACGCCAGGGGCGGGGAGACCCAGTGCGGGGAGCATCACGGCGTCCAGGTAGTCGCGCAGGAAGTCCTGAGTCATGGGCTCGTCCTTGATCAGCGGGTGGGCGACAAAGGCGCCCACCAGCATGTGCGACAGGTACTTCAGCGCGGGGTTGTCCGCGGCGATCTCGCCGCGGTCGATCGCCCGCTGCAGCATGGTGTCGAGTCCGGTCATCTCGGGTTCGATGAACAGCTCGCGCAGTGCCTGGAGCAGATCGTCGTTCTCGTGGACCGCCCGGGAGAGGCCCCGCACCAGCGCGGTGTCCCGCTCCATCTGGCAGTCGTCCGACTGTTCGACCATCTCGTGGAAATCGCCACGCAGGCTGCCGGTGTCGATCTGCGAGATGTCCACCGGCTTGCTGTGCCGCAGCGACATGGCGACCAGCTCCGGCTTGCTCCCCCACTGGCGGTAGAGGGTGGCCTTGCTGGAGCGGGTACGGGCGGCGACGGCGTCCATGGTCAGGGCGTCGTAACCCACCTCGCGCAACAGGTCGAGCACGGCGTTGTACAGCTCTGCCTCACGCTCGGGGGTGAGCCGGCTGCGTGTCATGACGGTCTCCTTCCCGGGCATCAGCCGAACGAAACGGTTTCGTACACCTCGAAGGTAGCCCATGCATCCATCGAAACGAAACCGTTTCGCTTGTGGCCTGGCTCACGCGTGCGGCAGCGGGCCGAGTTGCCACGCCCCCGAGGCACCGAAAGCATTGGGGGGTGAGTGACGATGTCGCGTATCTCCGATTTCCGCATCTGCACGACGAACTGCTGTGCTTCACGGCCGAGGACGACCTGTGGGTCGCGCCCCTGGTGCCGGAGGGCCGTCGCCCAGGACGGGCCTGGCGCGTCACCGTCGACCGGACCAGGGTCGGCCACCCGCGCTTCTCCCCCGACGGCGGCCTGATCGCCTACACGACCTGGCGCAGCCTCGACCCGGAGATCCATCTCGCCCCCGTCGACGGCGGCCCGGCACGGCGGCTCAGCTACTGGGGTTCGACCGACACCCGGGTGTGCGGCTGGACGCCCGACGGTCACATCCTCGCCGTCTCCTCGCACGGCCAGCCGTTCTCGTACTACTCCTGGGCCTACAGCATCACCACGGACGGAGCGCCCGGCGGACAGCTGCCCTGGGGGCCGGTCTGGGACATCGCCGTCACGGACCTGCCCGGCGGGGACCGGCGCACCCTGCTGCTCACCGGCAAGCCGCCGCACGAACCGGCCGCCTGGAAGCGCTACCGCGGCGGAGCGACGGGCCGCCTGTGGCTGCACGGCGAGCGACTGCTGGCGGACCTGGAAGGCCATCTGGACTGTCCCATGTTCATCCGCGGCGCGGGCACCGAGCGCTGGTCCCCCGACGACGGCGGACGGATCGCGTTCCTGTCCGACCACGAGGGCGTCGGCAATCTGTACTCCTGCCTGCCGGACGGGACAGGCCTGCGCCGCCACACCGACCACGACGCCTTCTACGCCCGGCACGCCTCGAGCGACGGGCGCAGGGTCGTGTACCAGTGCGCGGGCGACCTGTGGATCGTCGACGACCTGCACATCCCCGATGGCCGGCCGCGCAAGCTGGAGGTACGGCTGGGCGGGCCGCGCGCGGGACGCCGTACATACCAGGTGCCGGCCGCCAACCATGTGGGCGGGGTCGCGGTCGACGAGACCGGGCGGGCCAGCGCCGTCAATGTGCGCGGCAGCCTGTACTGGCTCACGCACCGCGACGGACCCGCCCGGACCATCGCGGACACCCCGGGCGTACGGGTACGGCTGCCGGTGATGCTCGGCAGCAGCGGACAGGTCGCCTATGTCACGGACGCGGACGGCGAGGACGCCGTCGAGATCGCGTATCTGCCGCGGGCCAGCGGCGACCGCGAGGCACGCCGGCTGGCCTCCGGGCAGCTCGGCCGGGTCCAGGAGATGGTCTCCGGCCCGGACGGGGAACGGCTCGCGATCGCGACGCACGACGGGCGGCTGCTGCTGCTCGACGCCTCCGAGGAGTCCACCGGCGAGGTCACCGAACTGATCCACTCCGTCAACGGGCCGGTGCGGGACATGGCGTTCTCCCCCAACGGCGGCTGGCTGACCTGGTCCCATCCGGGTATCGGGCGCTCCCTGCGCCAGATCAAGATGGCGCACATCGTCGACCGCACGATCGTCGACGTCACCAACGGCCGCTTCGAGGACGAGAATCCGGTCTTCACCCGCGACGGCCGCTTTCTGGCGTTCCTGTCGTGGCGCGGCTTCGACCCGGTGTACGACGTGCACACCGGTGACCTGTCCTTCCCGCTGGGCTGCCGCCCCTATCTCGTACCGCTGTCGTCCGCCACGCCCTCGCCCTTCGCGCTCTCGCCGGACGGACGACCGGCCGCCGGCGGGCTCGATCCGCTGGAGGAGACCGGCGACAGCTCGGTGATGGTCGAGATCGAGGGTCTGGAGAACCGGGTGACGCCGTTCCCGGTCGCCGCGTCCAAGTACTCGGCGCTGTACCCGGTGGCCGGCGGCGGACTGGTCTGGCTGCGCTGGCCGATCTCCGGTGCGCTCGGCGAGACCTTCGTCAATCCGGCGGACACCTCGGGGCGCCCCACGCTCGAGCACTTCGACATCTCCAAGGCGCGCAAGACCGAACTCGTCGGCCACCTGGACTGGTTCTCGGTGAGCGGCGACGGCAGCCGACTGGTCGCCGTGGACGACGGGGACCTGAGGGCCTTGCCCGCCACCGAGACGGGCGACAGCGACTCGACCGTGTTCATCGACATGCGCCGCATCCTGCACGAGGTGGACCCGCCCACCGAGTGGCGCCAGGCATACGCCGAGGCGGGCCGCATCATGCGGGACTTCTTCTGGGACCCGGACATGTCCGGGATCGACTGGGACGGCGTGCTGGAGCAGTACCGGCCACTGGTCGAACGGGTCGCGTCGCCGGACGAGTTCGCGGATCTGATGCGCGAGGTGCTGGGCGAGCTGGGCACCTCCCATGCGTACGTCACCCCGGCGCGGCGCAACGAGGGACCGCCGCACTACCAGCGCGCGATGGGCCTGCTCGGCGCGAACCTCGTGTGCCGGGACGGGAAGTGGCTGGTCAAGCGCATCCTGCCGGGCGACTCGTCCGACTCCAAGGCACGCTCTCCGCTCGCGGGGGCCGGGATCCGGGAGGGCGCGGTCCTCACCCATGTCGACGGACGCCCGGTGGATCCGGTGGCCGGCCCGTACCCGAGGCTGTCCGCTGCCGGCGGTACGACCGTCGAGCTGACCTTCCGCCCGGCAGACGACGAGAACGGGCGGCCCCGCCGGGTGGCGATCGTGCCGCTGGTGGACGAGCGGCCGCTGCGCTACCAGGACTGGGTGGCCAAACGCCGAGCGGTGGTCCGGGAGTTGAGCGACGGCAAGTGCGGGTACCTGCACATCCCGGACATGGGAGGCTCCGGGTGGGCCCAGTTCAACCGGGATCTGCGCCTGGAGGTGTCCCGCCCCGCCCTGATCGTGGACGTGCGCGGCAACGCCGGAGGCCACATCAGCGAGCTGGTCATCGAGAAGCTGACCCGGAAGATCCTGGGCTGGGACCTCACCCGCAACGCCCAGCCGGTCTCCTACACCTCGAACGCGCCGCGCGGCCCGGTGGTGGCGATCGCGGACGAGGCGACATCGTCGGACGGCGACATGATCACAGCGGCCTTCAAACTCCTCAATCTGGGCCCGGTGGTGGGCAGCCGCACCTGGGGCGGCGTGGTCGGCATGACGGGCCGCCACCGCCTGGGCGACGGCACGGTGATCACCGTTCCGATGAACGCGGCGTGGTTCGACGCGTACGGCTGGTCGATCGAGAACCACGGCGTCGAACCGGACCTGGATGCGCTGCGCACGCCCATGGACTGGGCGGAAGGCCGCTACGCGCAACTGGACGATGCCGTCCAACTCGCCCTGGACATGCTGAAGTCCGCTCCTGCCGCTGTCCCACCTGACTACTCCGGCACCCCCAACCGCCGCCGCCCCCCGCTCCCGCCACGGCCGTAGTGCGGGAGCACGTCGCAGGGGCGCGTCGCACAGAGAAGAAGCCGGCACACGGAAGAGGCGCACCCGCCCTCGCGGGTGCGCCTCGTTCAACCGTGCCTCACGTACGCCTCGTCAGGCGTCGTAGCCCCGGTCCATCCTGTCCTCGCCCTCGTGCATCTCGTCCTGCATGCGCTCACGCCGCTGGTCCCGGGACTGCGAGCCGCGCTGCGGAGACTCCGGGCGGCCCTGCTGCGGTCGGCTTCGCGACGGCTGCTGCTGGGGTGCCGGCTTGCCGCCACGCTGCGCCTGCTTGGCCTGGCCGGCAAGCCGCTGTTCCTTGTCCTTGAACTGGTCCTGAATGCCCATGGAAGTCACTCCTTGAAGGGAGAAGGGGGGTCGGGGGCGGGGTACGCCCCCTGGGCTGCGACCAGCCTTGCACGCACGGACACACCACGCATTTCGATCAGTTACGCTCCGTGCGCTCCGTGCGGGCCGACTCGTCGGCCGCTCCGCCCGCCCCCACGAGCCCCTTCGCCACACCGCCCAGCCGCGGCTCGAAGCGCCTCATCTCCCGCTGGCCCACCGTCCCGACGAGCCCCGGCAGATAACCGCGCACCGCCTGCATCCCGCGCAGCCACCACTGCGCGTACACATGCGGGGAGCGGCGCTCGATACCGGCCACGATCCGGTCCACCGCCGGACCCAGCGGGTACGTCCGGTTCGCCGGCCACGGCAGCCGCTGCCTCAACTCCCGCATCACCTCGTCCTGGTCGGCACCCCGCACCATGTCCGTGTCCGTCCAGGACAGATAGCCGACCCCGACCCTGACGCCCCTGTGGCCGACCTCCGCGCGCAGGCTGTGTGCGAACGCCTCGACGCCCGCCTTGGACGCGCAGTACGCCGTCATCATCGGTGCCGGCGTGATGGCGGCCAGCGACGCGATCTGCAGGAAGTACCCCCGGCTTTCCGTCAGTACGGGCAGAAACGCCCGCCCCGTCACCGCACTTCCGATCAGGTTGACCTCGATCACCCGGCGCCAGGCCACCGGATCGGAGTCCACGAACGGGCCGCCGGACGCCACGCCCGCGTTGGCGACGACGATGTCGACCTTGCCGAAGCGCTCCTTGACCTCCTGTGCGACCCGTGTCATCGCCTCGTGGTCGGTGACGTCCGCGTGCCAGAAGTCGTTGTCGGCGTGCAGCCGCTGCGAGACCTTCTTGAGCTCGTCCGGCTCGAGGCCGACGAGCGCCACCTTCGCGCCGCGCGCCGACAGTTTGCGGGCCAGCAGTTCGCCGACACCGCGCGCTGCGCCTGTGACGACCGCGACCTGTCCTTCCAGACTCGTCCTGCTCATACGGCCTTCTCCTTTGCGTTCAGGTAGGTGCCGGCCAGCTCGCGGAGCTTGGCCGTGACCGCCTCCGGCGCCTCTACCGGTGTCATGTGCCCCATTCCGGCAAGTTCCACCAGCTCGAGGCACTGGGGCAGCGCGGCGGCCAGGTGGCGGGAGTGCACCATGGGGGTCAGCCGGTCCGCGGTGCCGCCCACGACGATCGCGGGCACGTTCATGCCCCGCACACCCGTGTCCAGGTCGAGTGCGCCGAGGACGTGGGACCAGGCCACCCGTGTCCTGCGGGCGCAGGCGTGCACGATACGGGCGCATTCGGCCACCCGCTCCGGTGCCGAACCCGGTCCCATCGTGGCGTACTTGAGGATGCGCTTCGACAGCGCGGTGACCGGGCCGAGCGGTGCGGGCGCGCTGAGCACGAACTGCGTGAGCCTGGTGCGCAGTCGCCCGGACCGCAGAGGCAGCACAAGCGACTCGTCGACCAGGCGCGCGCTGCCGGTGCTGCACAGCAGCACGGCGGCCGCGTGCTGCCGGAAGCGGTCCCGCCCGGAGGCGGCCATCAGCGTCATACCGCCCATGGAGTGCCCGCCGAGCACGGCTTTCTCCCCCGGAGCCAGTACGGCCGCGAGCACGGCCTCCAGATCGTCGGCGAGCGCGTCGGTGGTGTAGCCGCCGGGCACTGCCGGCGTACGGCCGTGGCCGCGCTGGTCGTACGCGATCACGCGGTGGTCGGCGGCCAGGTCCCGTATCTGCGCGGCCCAGAAGTGCGTGGAGCAGGTCCAGCCGTGGGCGAGCACCACGGTGGGCGCGCCCTCGGGGCCGTGTTCCTCGACGTGGATGCGCGAACCGTCGGCGGAGACGGCGGTCAGCTCGCGCCGGGCGACCGGCGGGGCGTCGGTGCGCTTGAGCAGCCGGCTCATCGCGCGGCCTCCGCACTGCCGGCGGAGGCTTCGGCCTTCGCGGCGGCCTCGGCGACGGCCTTGGGCCCCCGGACGACCTCGTACTCCCCGAGGTCCACCTGCCGCGTCGCGCTGCGGAACTCACCCGTGGTGCCCGGCCAGATCGTGGTGTTGCGGCCGTTGGCGTCCAGGTACCAGCTGGTGCAGCCGCCGGTGTTCCACACGGTCCGCTTCATCCGGTCCTGGACCTTGCGGTTCCACGCGTGCACGGCGGACGGCCGCGCGGAGAGCACCGTTCCCTCTCCCAGGACGTTCAACTGCCGCATGTAGTCGGCCATGTAGTTCAGCTGGGACTCGATCATGAGGATCATCGAGGAGTTCCCGAGTCCCGTGTTCGGGCCGATGATCGTCATCCAGTTGGGGAAGCCCGCCGCGGTCGCGCCGCGCAGTGACTCCATCCCGTCCTTCCACGCCTCCGCGAGCGTGATGCCCTCCGCACCGACGACCCGCTCGGCGATCGGCATGTCCGTGACATGGAACCCCGTACCGAAGATGATCGCGTCGACCTCGGTCTCGCTCCTGTCCGCGCCCACCACCGTCGACCCGCGCACCTCGCGCAGCCCGGAGGCGACCACGTCCACATTCGGCCGGGCGAGCGCCGGGTAGTACGTGCTGGACAGCAGGATGCGCTTGCAGCCGATGCGGTACGAGGGCGTGAGCCTGGCCCGCAGCTCCGGGTCCTTGATGTGCTTGGCGATATTGGCCTTGGCGAGCCGCTCGATGAGCCCGAGTTCGTTCGGCCGCTTGGTGAAGGCCTGTACCTGCAGTTCCCGGATGCCCCACAGGAGTCCGCGCCGGGCGGCACCGGTGAACGGCAACTGCCGGTGCATCCAGCGCTCGGCCGCCGTGATCTTCCGGTCGACACGCGGCATCACCCACGGAGGGGTGCGCTGGAAGACGGTCAGCCTGCCGACCTTCGGCTGGATCGAGGGCACGATCTGGATCGCGGACGCGCCGGTCCCGACCATGGCGACGCGCTTGCCGGTCAGGTCGTAGTCGTGGTCCCAGCGGGCGGAGTGGAAGACCTTCCCGGGGAACTCGGCGAGCCCCGGGATCTCGGGGATCTTCGGGTCGGACAGCGGCCCGGTCGCGGAGACGACGACATCCGCGGTGAGCCGGCCCTGCGAGGTCTCGATGTCCCAGCGCCGGGCGTCGGTGTCCCAGCGCATCATCAGCACGTCGTGGTTCAGGCGCACATGCGGGCGGAGCCCGAAGGTGTCGGCGACATGCTCCAGGTAGGCGCGGATGTGCTCCTGGCCGGAGAAGGTGCGCGGCCAGTCGGGGTTGGGCGCGAAGGAGAAGGAGTAGAGGTGCGAGGGCACGTCGCAGGCGCAGCCCGGGTAGCTGTTGTCCCGCCAGGTGCCGCCCACCGAGTCCGCACGCTCCAGGACGACGAAGTCGGTGATACCTTCGCGGCGCAGCCGGACCGCGGCGCCCAGGCCGCCGAATCCGGATCCGATCACCGCCACCCGTACATGCTCGTGCTGCTGGTCGGTCATCCCGCGCCTCCCGCTGAACGTCCCGGACCGTCCCGGGCCGGACCCACTGACGTTGCCAGCAAACACTGGCATGGTGGGGAGAGTAGAGCAGTGGCATACCGAGCGGTAGGGGTAGGGCGCAACAAGTTACCGGCGGTACAACATAGGCTTCTGCTGTGACTGAAGCGCGCGAGTACCGCATGGAGGAACTGGCCAAGGAGGCCGGCATCACAGCGCGCACCGTGCGCTTCTACCGCGAGCGCGGTCTCTTGGCGCCACCCCGCCGCGAGGGCCGGATCGCCTGGTACGACGACCACCACCTCGCCCGACTCCGTACGATCGCCGCCCTGCTCGAGCGCGGCCACACGCTCACCGGCATCGCCGATCTGGCCACCACGTTCGAGAGCGGCCGGGACGTGGGCGAGGTGCTCGGCCTCGGTGAACCCACCGAGGAGACCCCGGTCCGGCTCACCCCGGAGGCACTCGCCGACTACTTCGAGGGCGAGGTCACCCCCGAGAACCTGGCCACGGCGCTGGAGCTCGGCTATCTGGCCACCGACGGCGACGAGATCGTGCACATCAGCCGCCGCCTGCTGGACGTGTCGGCGGCGCTGGTACGGGAGGGGGTCCCGCTCTCGGCGGTGCTGGAGGCAGGCCGCCAGGTCCGCGTCCACGCGGAAGCCCTGGCCGACCTCTTCGCCGCCACGCTGAGCACCCACAGCGCCGACGCCGGACTGGAGCGGCTGCGCCCGCTGGCGAAGAGCGTGGTCGAGGCCGAGCTGTCCATGGCGATGGACCGCCGTATACGCAGGGCGCCCGAGGCTGCCGAGAACGCGCAGCAGCCGGGTCAGAGTTCGTAGACCGCCGTCACCGGCGCATGGTCGCTCCACCGCTCGCCGTGCGTGGCCGCCCGCTCGACAAAGGCCTTGACCGCGCGGCCCGCAAGCCCGGGCGTCGCCACCTGGAGGTCGATGCGCCAGCCGGTGTCGTTGTCGAAGGCGCGGCCGCGGTAGGACCACCACGAGTACGGACCCTCCCGGTCCGGGTGGAGCGCGCGCACCACGTCGACGTACCCGGCCTCGTCGTACACACGGGTCAGCCACTCCCGCTCCTCGGGGAGGAAGCCGGAGTTCTTCCCGTTGCCCTTCCAGTTCCTGAGGTCGGCCTCCTGGTGGGCGATGTTCCAGTCGCCGCAGACCACGACCTCGCGGCCGTCCGCCGCCGCCCTGGCCCTGAGCCCGGTCAGATAGGGCAGGAACTCGTTCATGAAGCGCGTCTTCTCGTCCTGCTTCTCCGTGCCGGCCTCGCCGGACGGCAGATACAGGCTGGCGACGGTGACCCCGGGCAGATCCGCCTCGGCATAGCGGCCGCTGCCGTCGAACTCGCTCGAACCGAAACCGATCCGCACGTCGTCCGGCTCGCGCCGCGTGTACAGCGCGACCCCCGCGCGACCCTTCGCCGCGGCCGGGGCGTACACCGTGTACCAGCCCTCCACGTCACGCACGGCGGCCGGCAGCTGATCCGCCTCGGCGCGTACCTCCTGGAGACAGACGGCATCGGCGGACGTACCGGCCAGCCACTGGACGAAGCCCTTCTTCGCGGCGGCGCGGATCCCATTCACATTCACGGATGTCACGGTGAGCACCACGGCACCATACCGACCACCCGCATTCGCATACACGTACGCTTCTCGGCATGCATGTCAGAACAGTCGCCTTCGATCACCCCGACGCCGTCAAGCTCAACGACCAGGTCCAGCTCGAATACATCGAGCGGTACGGGGACGAGGAGGGGGACGCCACACCCCTCGACGCCTCGATGTTCGTGCCTCCGGAGGGTCTGTATCTGATCGCGTACGACGGGGAGGGCCGCCCGCTCGCGACCGGCGGCTGGCGCACCCAGGACGCGGGCCCGCTCGGCTACGCGGACGGGGACGCCGAGCTCAAGCGCATGTATGTGATCCCCGAGGCACGGGGTCTGGGTCTCGCCCGCCGGATCCTCGCCGCCCTGGAGGAGGACGCCCGCTCCGCCGGCCGCACCCGGATGGTGCTGGAGACCGGTGACATGCAGCCCGAGGCGATCGCGCTCTACACCTCCTGCGGCTATCTTCCGTGCGCCAAATTCGGCCACTACCGCGGGTACGAGAGCAGCCGCTGCATGGCCAAGCTCTTGTCGCGCCCCTGACATTTCTCAGCTTCCCGTGGCACTCTGCCTCACGCACGCCGATCCGCACCGCCTCATCCCCCACCCCGCCCCTGCGCGCTGAGGGGCGGGCACGGCAGAAGGAGACATGCGTGAGACGCCATCGCACTGCCACCGCAGCCCTGTTGGCCGTCACCGCCCTGTTGGCCGGGGCGCTGTCGGCCACCTCCGCCGGCGCCGCCCCCGCACCCGCCCCCTCCCCCGCCTCCTTCGCACCGAAGCAGGCGGCCAAGGGCTTCTGGACCGCCGAACGGATGCGCGCCGCCACCCCGCTCGATCTCGTCCCGGTCGGGCCCGGCGCCCTCAAGTCCCCCGCGCCCGGCGGCGAGGAGACCGTCATCGCCCCCACCGCGTTCCCGCAGCCCGGCGGACCGTGGAGCAGCGGCGGCGCGGTCGTGAAGACATCCGGCCGGGTGTTCTTCACCATGCAGGGCCGTACGGCCTCCTGCTCCGGCAACTCGGTGACCAGCCAGAACGGCAGCACGGTCATCACCGCCGGCCACTGCGTGAAGTACCAGGGCGCCTGGCACACCAACTGGGTCTTCGTGCCCGGATACGACAACGGCCAGGCCCCGTACGGCCAGTGGAGCGCGACCAGGACGCTGGCCACCGACCAGTGGGCGGCGAGCGAGGACATCAACTACGACGTGGGCGCGGCGGTCGTCGCCCCGCTGAACGGCAAGACGCTCGCCGCGACGGTCGGGGCACAGGGCCTGAGCTTCAACGGCGGCTACAACAAGCCGATGTACGCCTTCGGCTTCCCCGCGGCCGCCCCCTACGACGGCTCCAGGCTCATCCACTGCAGCGGGAACAGCTCCCGGGACTTCCTGTTCTCCAAGGACCACAGCCTGGGCTGCAACATGACGGGCGGCTCCAGCGGGGGCCCGTGGTTCACCTCGTTCAACGAGGCGACCGGCACCGGTCTGCAGGCCTCGGTGAACAGCTTCGGCTACATCTTCCTGCCGAACCGGATGTTCGGCCCGTACTTCGGCAATGAGGCGAAGGCGGTCTACGACAAGGCCCAGGTCTCCTGAGCGTGCCGCCCGCCGGGTGAGTGGGGTGGGGGCGCGGCGCTCCCCGCCGGTCTCGTCCGATGCCACCCCCGGCACCCTTCGATGACGCACGAGCCCCTGCCGGAACGTCCGGCAGGGGCTCGCGTGTCGGCCGTGCGACGTGTCAGGCGACGGCGCCCTCGCCCTGCGCCAGCAGCCACTCACGGTTCAGCGAACCCAGCGGGATGCGGTGCTGGAAGACGGGCGTACCGAAGATGGACAACTGCAGCTGCAGCCATCCGCTCAGATCGACCCCGCCGTGGAGCTTCCAGGACCCGGCCACGGACGTGGGCGTGGCGGTCGCGCTCGCCTCGCCGCGCACATAGGGAGCGAGGTCGGCGGTGACGCCGACCGCGCCGTACAGCCCGATACCGGCCTCGACCCCGAGGGCGGCCTTCACCTTGCCCGCCGCGGTCACCTTGGCGCGGACCGGGGTGCCGGTCATGTCGGCCGTGCTGACCGGCTTCCAGCCGCCGGCCTTCGAGTAGCTGCCACCGACCCGGAAGTCGCCCTTGAGGTCCTGCTTGACCTCGACGGTGACGCTGCCGTCCGCGGCCACCTGGACGTAGGCGGTGAGGTCGAGATTGACCACGACGGGCACCGGACCGACCTGGATCACCGGGTCGGCATGCAGTTTCGCGAACGGGATCCGCACCGGCTTGCCGCCCGCGACGGCCTTGCCCTTGAGCTCCCACTGGGAGGCCCAGTCACCCGTGAGCCCCAGGAACGCCGAGTCCGGCGAGAGGACGGAGGACCCGTCGTAGGAGAACTCGACCTTGGGCGCGAGCTGCACATAGCCCGCGACCGACGCCGCCCCCTGCACGGGAGCATCTTCGGAGACCGGGAGCGGGACCGAACCGCCGACGTCGATCCGCAGACTGCCGAGGGGCACGTTCGCACCCTGGGGGCCGGCCGTGATGTCCCCGGCCTTCGCCCAGGAGACCTTCACGCCCTTCACCAGCGGCTCGACGTCGACCGTGGCCGGGTCGACCGGCACCGCGCCGTCCGCCTTGTCGTCACCGAGCAGCGCGCCGAGCGTCGTCGGCGCGGTCCTCACTTCGGTGCCCTTCTCGCTCTGCCCGGCCACCTCGGTGACCTTGGCGAGCAGTCCGTCGGGAGCGCCGGGCGCGGGTCCGCTGGCGATGATGTCGCCGACGGCGGGAGCGGTCTCCCCGGCGGGGGCACTCTTGCCGGGCGCGGGCGACGCCGACGGCGCCTTGCCCGCCCCGGATATGACGGCACGCCGGCTGCCGCGGTCGTACGAGGCGACCTTCAGCGGCGACTTCTTCGCCTGACCGTCCTTGCCCACCCGGGCGACGGCGGTCGGCTCACCCTCGGGCACGCCGGCCACGGCGAGCTGCCGTGAGGGACCGGCCTCGGGGGTGGCTGTGGTGAGGGGACGCGACGCCTCGGCGCCGGCCGCGGCCGGGGACGACGCCCCGGTATCGGCCGAACAGCCGGTGGCGAGCAGGGAAACGGTGACCAGTGACGCTAAAGCGACATTTCTGACCGGGAACTTACGCATGCAGGAGATCCTCGGAGCGTGTGTTTGGGGGATACGCGCAACAGGGAAGGGACTCGCGTCATACCGGCGAGTAACAACCGGGCGTACTTTCCCACACCCGCCATGACCGCCGCGGGGATTCGACGGACCCCGCACCATGACGTGCACCACACCGCACCGCGGGCAGGCACCGGCACGCCACCCGGGCGGATGCGCATGACGGCAACCGATCGGCAAGGAAAGGGGGTTCGGGCCCTCTCGGGTCCCTCCGCGCAGAGGAAACGGCGACGAAAAGGGGTGGCGGACGGCACCCGGACCTCCCGCGCCGCTGGACATGTGACGTCGCCTCAGGCCGACGGGCAGTCAAGAGTGCTGCCCGGCACCACGGTCGGCCGGACCGCCGCATCGGAGCCGGCTCGTGAGCGGGACGGCCTCGAAGACCGGGCCCCCGGGCGCCGTCCGACAAGCGTGGGTCGTTGACGGGATCGGTGAGGGCGAGCTGTATAGGGTCTGGGCAACCGTCCTTCCCCGCGGGGCCGGCCGCCCCCCATCAGACGGATCTTCCCCGCAGGCCGTAAGCGCAGACTTGACCGATCATCAGGAGTGCTGTCGTGCGCCCCATGGAGACATCATCTGCGCCCGGCAACTTCGGCTGGAACCGTGGGACAGCGACACTGGTGCTCCTGTCCTTCGCCATGCTGATCGTTTCACTCGACCAGTACATCGTGGTCGTGGCACTCCCCGACATCGCACGCGACCTCGGCTATTCCGCGCAGACGCTCCAGTCGGTCATCAGCGCCTACGCAGTGGCCTCGGCCGGCTTCCTGCTGTTCGGCGGGCGCGCCGCCGACCTGCTCGGACGACGCCGCATCCTGGCCACCGGCCTCGCACTCTATGCCGGGGCAGCGCTTGTGGGAGGACTCGCGACCAGCGCCGGAATGCTCCTCGTCGCCCGCGCGGTCCAAGGTCTCGGCGGAGCGCTCGTCTTCCCCACCACTCTGGCACTCATCAACACCACCTTCGCCGAAGGCCCCGCCCGCAACCGCGCATTGGGAATCTGGGGAGGGTCAGGCGCGGCAGGGCTCGTCATCGGTGTGCTGCTCGGCGGTCTTCTGACGCAGGCGTTCGGCTGGGAAGCGGTCTTCTTCGTCAACGTCGTCCTGGCCGGCCCTGCGCTGCTGCTTGCCTTCGTTCTGATCCCCCGGGACGGTGAACGCGAGAAGGGCCGCACGTTCGACCTGCCCGGTGCGCTCAGCGTCACCCTCGGCGTCACGCTCGTCGTGTTCGCCCTCGTGCAAGGCCCCGGACTGGGCTGGCTCACGCCGGTCATCCTGGTCGGCGCAGCGGCGGGACTGCTGCTGCTCGGAGCCTTCGTCGTCATCGAGCGGCGCAGCTGCGACCCGCTCATGCCACCTCGGCTGCTCACCAACCCCAACCTGGTCACCGGCGTCGTCATCGCGTTCATGTTCATGGCGACCTTCGGCTCCGTGCTCTATTTCCTGTCCATCTATTTCCAGGAGGTGCTGGGCTACGACGCATTGCAGACCGGCGCCTGCTTCGTCATCCCCACGGCGGTGGTGGTGGCCGGCTCGACAACCGCAGGCCGGCTCGTGACGCGGTTCGGTCTCAGGCGCACACTGGCCGCAGCCCTCGCCGTCGGTGCGCTCGGTGCGGTTGCACTCGGCCTCACGGTCACGCCGAACGGCACATACATCGAACTCGTCCCCGGCCTCGTGGCGCTCAGCATCGGCGACGGGGTGGTCTTCACCACCATGTTCATCGCCGCCGCCACCGGAGTCCCCGACCGACAACAAGGCATCGCCTCCGGCATTGCCTCCACCGGCTCAGGCGTGGGCGCGGCTGTCGGCCTCGCCGTCCTCGTCCTGGTGGCGACTGCCGGCCTTGATGGTCTCTCCGGTGAACAGCTTCGAATCGCCACCGCCGACGGGATCAGCACCACGCTCTTCGTCGTGGCAGGCGGAATCGTGCTGACCTTCCTCGTCGCTTTGAGCCGGTGCCCGACACCGAGCGAACCGGAACCCGCCCCCGTGCCGTACCAGATCCGTCGCTGCTGACAGCGTCCAGGACCTGCCCGGACATCCGGTCGGGCACCAGCTGCAGCGGATCAACCGTCAGTTGGTGCACGACAAGAGAGAGCCCCTGTCGGACTGCTCCGACAGGGGCTCTCAGCTGCGGTGGACCTGTGGGGATTTGAACCCCAGACCCCCTCGATGCGAACGAGGTGCGCTACCAGACTGCGCCACAGGCCCTTGCAACGAGTGAAACTCTAGCATCCCGATCGGGGTGCTTGGAAATCCGTTACCTGCTGGTCACGGACCCCGTCCCGGGGCGGTGTCACTCGTTGGCGGCACGCGGTCTGTCCTCGTCCGCGTACTGGTCGAAGAGCGGGGTGCGGCCGTGTTCGCGCGACCGGCGGGGCGAGGGCGGGCGACGCTTCGGGGAACCGTCGGCGGCGGGGGACGCCGCGTCGGGGTCCGCGTCGGCGTGTGCCTGGGCCTGGGCCTGGGTCGGCTCGGCCGTCGAGGACCGGGCCGAGCTCCAGGTCTCCGGGTCGCTGATGTCCACACCGCTGTAGGCGCGCGGGGCGACCGGAGCCGTCACATAGGTCGGCAGCGGGACCGGGACCGGTTCCCAGCTGTCGCCCCGGGCCGGGCCGCGCTCGCGCTGCTGGTCCACCCACTCGGCGTGGTCGGTCTGCTCGACCAGCGCACGGCGGCCGGCCTCCTGGGGGGAGAGCTGGGGAGCCGGCTCCGGTTCGGCCCGCGAGGCGGACACTTCGTCCTGCTCCGCCGCCGCATCCGCCGCCGGCTGGTGCCGTCGCGGACGACTCTCGCGCAGCCGCTGGGCCGCGGCCTCGGCCCTGCGCCGGTCCATGGTGAACGCGAAGCGCCGCCGCTCCTGCCCCCGCAAATGGATGATGTAGAGGCTCAGCAGCAGTGCCGGTGCGAGCGGGGCCCACAGCAAGCCGAGCCCGCCGACCGCAGCGACGATCGAGCCCGCCGTGAAGACCATGAAGAGGACCGTGATCGTCCGTCTGCGACGGGCCAGGACCCGGCTGCGCCGGGCACGCTCGATCGCGGCCCGGTTCGGAACGCCGGGGCGCTTGGCCGGCCGCGCCGTGGCCGGCGGACCTGCTTGACCTTTCGGCGCCGGAGGGCGCCCCGGCATGTCGAGACGGGCTTCCGTACGGGCCGGGGGCGCGGCGAAGGCCCGGACGTCCACGGAACTCAAGCGGTCCGTGACGGCGTCCGGGTCCACCTCGGGCTCGGGCTGCTCGGCGGTGCGCTCACGCAGCTCCTTGGCATACCGGCGCTCCATCGCCGCGCGTCCGGACAGCAGCCGGATGGCGGTGGAGAAGCGTTCCGTGGGACGGGCTTCATTGAGCTCGTCCTGCCTGCGGAGCCACATCGGCACCAAGTAGGCGGCCCAGGCCCCGACGATGACTGCATAGATGAGGCCGCTGCTGCTCACGCATCACACCGTAGAGGGATTCGCGCAAGGGGATCCGCCAATTGGCCCGGTGTGTCGCACGATCTGGCTGATATCACGGACTTTTTTTGCGATTGTTCGGATCACCTCATGGTCGACAGTGATCGATTTCGAACATTTATTTTATTTTCCGAGCTGTTCCTGGTCGCGCCTGGTGCCAGCGGTGAAGCAGCCCCTCCGGCACCTCCTCGGCCGTCAACGCGAAGACCAGATGGTCCCGCCACGCACCGTCGATGTGGAGATAACGGGGGCGCAGCCCCTCTTCGCGGAATCCGAGTTTCTCCACCACCCGGCGGCTCGGACCGTTCTCCGGCCGAATGCAGACTTCCATCCGGTGCAGCCCGACCGTACGGAAGCAGTGGTCGACGGCGAGCGCGACGGCGGTGGGCATGACCCCGCGGCCCGCGACCTCACGGTCCACCCAGTAGCCGACATGGCCCGAGCACATCGAGCCCCAGGTGATCCCTGCGACCGTCAGCTGGCCCACCAGACGGCCCTCGTACTCGATGACGAAGGGCAGCATGCGCCCCGCGTTCGCCTCTGCCCGCAGATGGCGGACCATCTGGCGGTACGTAGGGCGCTGGGCGACCGGGCCGCTGGGTGCGGGCGGCGGGATCGTCGCCTCCCACGGGCGGAGCCAGTCGCGGTTGCGCCGGTTGACCTCACGCCAGTCCCGCTGGTCGCGCACCCTTATGGGGCGGAGGCTCACATCGCCGTCCGCCAGCGTCACCGGCCAGGAGACTCTCATGACGGCCGGGGATGGTCGCCGCCACGAAGCTGGTCGACGGCATGGCGCAGGAGCTGTTCGAGTACGGCGAGCCCGTCGCGTACCCCGCCGGTCGAGCCCGGCAGGTTCACGATGAGCGTGCCGCCGGCCACACCGGCCACCCCGCGGGACAGGGCGGCGGTGGGCACTTTTCCGCGGCCGTGGGCCCGGATCGCCTCGGGGATTCCGGGGATCTCGTGATCGAGGAGCGCGCGGGTGACGTCCGGGGTGCGGTCGGTGGGCGAGATGCCGGTTCCGCCGGTGGTGAGGATGACGTCGTACCCGGCGGCCACGCCCTCGCGCAGCGTCTGGCCCACCGGGTCACCGTCGGGGACGACCCGGGGACCGTCCACGGCGAAGCCGAAGGAGACCAGCGCCTCGGCGATGAGGGGCCCGCCCGTGTCCTCGTACACCCCTGCCGCGGCGCGGTTGGAGGCGGTGACGACGAGCGCGCGGTACGGCGCGGGCTGCGCGCCGCCGGGGCCGGACCCGGGTGCGGCGCCCGGTGCGACACGGTCCTGCCGGGACGCGTCCTGGCCGGCGCCGTGGGTCTGGCCCGGTTCGACGGCCGTCATGATCTGGCCTCCTCTTGCGCCGCGTCCTGCTTCCCGGCCGCCTCCCCGGACGCCGCGTCGCGCCCGGGTGCCGCCTCCCGTGACCAGTCGCCGGACTTGCCGCCCGTCTTCTCCTCGACCCGGATGTCCGTGATGACCGCCGCCTTGTCGACCGCCTTGACCATGTCGACGACGGTCAGCGCGGCGACCGAGACCGCGGTGAGCGCCTCCATCTCCACGCCCGTGCGGTCCGTCGTCTTCACGGTGGCGGCGATCTCGACCGCGTCGTCCACGACGGAGAGATCCAGCTTCACCCCGGAGACGGCGAGCGGATGGCACAGCGGAATCAGATCAGGGGTGCGCTTGGCGCCCATGATCCCCGCGATCCGGGCCGTGGCGAGCGCGTCGCCCTTGGGGACGCCCTCGCCGCGCAACAGTTCCACCACCCGCGGGGAGACCAGGACCCGGCCGGTGGCCCGCGCGGTGCGCGCGGTCACGTCCTTCTGGGAAACGTCGACCATGCGGGCCGCCCCCGCCTCGTCGATGTGCGTCAGCCTGCCTTGCGTACTCATTCTGCGCCTGTGCTCCCGGTCCGGGCCCTTGGGGCCTGTGTGGGCAGACACGGTACCGCCACTGCTCGCCCGCCACCCCAGGAGGACCGCCCGCCTCACCCCAGGAGGACCACCTCGACCTCGGCGCCCGGCTCCATGGAGGTGTCGGACTCCGGCACGACGATCAGGCAGTCGGCGTGGGCGAGCGCCGCGATCAGATGGGACCCGGCGCCGCCGACCGGGGTGGCACTTCCGGACTCGGAGTCGTACACGCCACGCAGGAACTGGCGCTTCCCCTCCGGGGAGGACAGGGGCTCGTCCGCCTTGAGCACGGCGCGCGCCTTCGGGCGGTGCACGTCCGGCAGGCCCATCAGCCTGCGGATCGCGGGGCGCACGAACAGCTCGAAGGAGACATAGGAGGAGACCGGATTGCCGGGCAGGGCGAGCAGCGGGGTGTGCTCGGGGCCGATCGAGCCGAAGCCCTGCGGCTTGCCCGGCTGCATAGCGAGCTTGCGGAAGTCGATCCCGCTACCGGGCTCGTCCTCGTCGCCGACCGACGAGAGGGCTTCCTTCACCACGTCGTACGCACCGACACTGACACCGCCGGTCGTCACCAGCAGGTCGGCGCGGATCAGCTGGTCCTCGATGGTGGCGCGCAGCGTCCCGGCGTCGTCGGTGACCGCGCCGACCCGGAAGGCCAGGGCGCCCGCGTCCCGCGCCGCGGCGGCCAGCGCGAAGCTGTTGGAGTCGTAGATCTGGCCCTCGCCCAATTCCTCGCCGGGCTGGACCAGTTCGCTGCCGGTGGACAGGACGACCACACGGGGCCGCGGCCGCACCCGCACGGTGCCGCGCCCGATCGCGGCGAGCAGGCCGATCTGCGGGGGGCCGAGGACCGTGCCCGCCGCAAGGGCGAGCTCGCCCGCCTGGACGTCGCTGCCGCGGGCCCGTACATGGGCGCGCGCCTCGACCGGGCGGTGCACCCGGACCTCGCCGCTCGCGCCCTCGGGCGCCTCGCCGGCCGGACGCATGGCGGTGGCGGCTCCCCCGCCGGTGCCGCCGTCCGTCCACTCGACGGGAACGACCGCTTCGGCGCCGGGCGGCAGCGGCGCGCCGGTCATGATGCGTGCGGCCTGGCCGGGGCCGACGGTGGGCAGCCCCTCGCCGCCCGCCGCGACGTCGCCGATGACGCTCAGCACGGCCGGGAACTCTTCGGTGGCGCCGGCGACATCGGCCGTGCGCACCGCGTACCCGTCCATGGAGCTGTTGTCGAAGGGGGGCAGCGCGACCGGGACGGTGATGTCGTCGACCAGGACACAGCCCTGGGCGTCGGGCAGCTGGAGCTCGATGGGATCCAGTGGGCGGATCGCGCCGAGGATGTCCTCCAGATGGTCGTCCACCGACCAGATCGTGCTGCTCACGGTCCTACATCTCCTCGGTGACGTAACTGCGGAGCCAGGTCCGGAAGCCCGGGCCCAGGTCTTCACGTTCGCACGCGAGTCTGACAATGGCGCGCAGGTAGTCGCCTCGGTCGCCTGTGTCATAGCGGCGGCCCTTGAAGATCACGCCGTGCACCGGGCCGCCGAGCTTCTCGTCCGCGGCGAGCTTCTGGAGCGCGTCGGTGAGCTGGATCTCGCCGCCACGGCCCGGCTCGGTCTCCCGGAGTATGTCGAAGACGGCGGGGTCGAGGACGTAGCGGCCGATGATCGCCAGGTTGCTGGGCGCCTCGGTCGGGTCGGGCTTCTCCACCAGGCTGGTGACCTTGACGACGTCGCCGTCCTTGGTCGGTTCCACGGCCGCGCAGCCGTAGAGGTGGATCTGGTCCGGGTCGACCTCCATCAGGGCGATCACACTGCCGCCCTCGCGCTCCTGGATCTCCACCATGCGGGCCAGCAGCGGGTCGCGCGGGTCGATCAGGTCGTCGCCGAGCAGGACGGCGAAGGGCTGATCGCCGACGTGCGGTGCGGCGCACAGCACCGCGTGGCCGAGGCCTCGCGGGTCGCCCTGACGGACGTAGTGCATGGTGGCGAGGTCGCTGGACTCCTGTACCTTTGCGAGCCGTTCGGCATCGCCCTTGCGGGTGAGTGCCTCTTCGAGCTCGTAATTGCGGTCGAAGTGGTCCTCGAGGGGACGCTTGTTGCGGCCGGTGACCATGAGCACGTCGGAGAGGCCGGCCGAGACCGCCTCCTCGACGACGTACTGGATCGCGGGCTTGTCGACCACAGGCAGCATCTCTTTGGGAGTGGCTTTCGTGGCAGGCAGAAATCGGGTGCCAAGGCCTGCGGCGGGGATGACAGCCTTGCTGATCCTGGGGTGCGACTGAGTCATGCGGAAGACCATATCTGCTGAGTATGGGCGGAAGATGATACTCCGGTTAACTTCCGCCTCATAAAGAGGTATACGAGAGGTTTACGAGCGAGCAATGAGCGAAGAAATGTCCGGAAAGAGTGCGGTACGGACCGAACTCCTTGGTGCCCGAGGGCTCCTGTCCACCGAGGACGTCCAGAAGGCCGCCGCGGTTCTCGCTCGACACGCTGTGAAATTGCCTGAACTGACCGAAGCGACGACCGTCGCCGCTTATGTCTCGGTCGGCCGCGAGCCCGGCACCCGCGCACTGCTCGACGCACTGCGCGACCGCGGGGTCCGCGTCCTGCTCCCCGTGCTGCTGCCGGACAACGACCTGGACTGGGGCGTGTACCGGGGTGAGGAGCATCTGGTGCGCGCCGGGCGCGGTCTGCTGGAACCCGACGGCGGGCGGCTCGGCCCAGACGCCGTCGTCGAGGCCGGCGCCGTACTGCTGCCCGGCCTGGCGGTCGACGCGAACGGTATGCGGCTCGGCCGCGGCGGCGGCTCGTACGACCGGGCGCTGGCCCGCCTCGCCGCCGCCGGGGCGAACCCCGCTCTCGTCGTGCTCCTGTACGCGAACGAAGTGGTCGCGCGGGTCCCCGTGGAACCTCACGACCACCCCGTGCACGCGGTGGTGACACCCGAAGGCGTCACCCGCTTCAGCCCCCCGAAGCACCCTTCGGCGTCAGCGTGAGGGTGTCGACGGTGCGCGCCGAGACGGCCTCCGCGCCGTAGGACCACTCCAGCAGATCGCCCTTGGCCCACTTGTCCGTCTGGTCGGTGTAGTGCGCGTTGTACGCATGTCCCGAGGCGCCGGTCAGGTTGATCCAACGGGACTTGTCCCAGTCGCCGGCGTTGAGGACCATCCGCATCGACGGCACCCACACCACTTCGTAGCCGCTGGCCGCGTTCCAGCCGGTGGCGTTGACCGCCGCCTCGCCGCCGCCCAGGTTCCACGGCCCGCGGTTGAGGACGAACTGCAGGAAGCCCGGGCCCTCGGTGCCCAGCGTCTGGTTCTTCAGCGTCAGCTGGTGCAGCCGGCCCCAGCTCCAGGTGGATGCATCCTTGCCGAGCTCGGCCGTCAGCTCCCAGCGGGCGTCCACCATGGCGCGGGCCAGCAGCTCGTCACGGGTCCCGGTGGCTGACTCCGTACGGGTCTTCGGGGAGTGCCACCACTCGTTGTCCTCGTCCTTCATCAGCCGTCGCACCACCTCGTACCACCGGTCACCGCCGTCCGGCTGTGCGGAGTCCCCGTCGCGCTGGCCGCACTCGCGCACCCGCTCGCCCAGGTCGTCGTCCGGGGCGGTGCTGTCGGCCGGGCGGACGTTCAGGCACTCGCCCTCGATCCGCAGTTCCTTGGGGAGCTTGTTGCCGAACGCCAGCTTGAGGACGTTGCGCCACACCGCGTTGAAGTACGCGGCGGCACCGGAGTCCGGCTCCTGGGTGTAGTCCCAGCCCTCCAGCAGCTTCTGTGCCTCGCGGACGTAGGGGTCCGAGATGTCGATCTTGAGCAGATACGGGGTCAGCAGCTTGGCGATCTCGCTGCTGTTGTCCATCTGCATGGTGCGCATGTCTTCGGTGGAGATCTTGCCGCCGCCCTGGATCTTCGACTCTATGAGGTCGTTGATGCGCTGGCTGCGGGCGCCGTAGCCGTAGTCCTCGGTGATCAGGTAGGGGTACTTCTCGGCATCGATGACCGACTGGTTGGCAGTGACGATGTAGCCGCGCTCGGGGTTGTACTCGTACGGCAGCTCGTCGAAGGGGATGTACCCCTTCCACCTGTACCTCGGGTCCCAGCCGGGCGCGGGCGTCGAGCCGTCGCCCCGAGAACGCACCGGGATCCGGCCGGGCGCCTGGTAGCCGATGTTGCCCTTGGCGTCGGCGTAGACGAGGTTCTGCGAGGGCACCTCGAACTTCCGCGAGGCGTTGCGGAAGCTGCGGAAGTCCTTGGCCCGGTTGAGCTCGAAGACGGCGTCCATGGAGTTGCCGGGCTGCAGGGCGGTCCACTGCAGGGCGACGGCGTAGCCGGTGCCCCGGTCGGGTGCCGAGTTGGAGACGGGGGCCTTGTCGCCGACCTTCTCCAGCTGATTGCTGCGGTCGGAGACCAGGGGCCCGTGCTCGGTCGAGCGCACCGTGATCGTCTTGTCGGCGCCGCCGGCGACCTTGATGACCTCCGTGCGGACGGTCAGCTTCTTCTCCCTGCGGCCGACCGTGTAGGAGTCGCCCGTGAGCTTCTCCAGGTAGAGGTCGGTGACGTCCGCGCCGAGGTTGGTGAAGCCCCAGGCGACGTCCTGGTTGTGGCCGATTATGACGCCCGGCATGCCGGAGAAGGTGTAGCCGGCGACGTCGTACTTGCAGGCGGCGGAGACGGTGCGGCAGTGCAGGCCCATCTGGTACCAGAGCGAGGGCAGCTGCGGCGCGAGGTGCGGGTCGTTCGCGAGAAGCGGGTCGCCGGTCGTCGTGTACCGGCCGGAGACGACCCAGGAGTTGGAGCCGATGCCGTTGCCGCTCGGGCCGAGCAGGGCCGGGACGGAGTCCAGGGAGTCGGACAGCGCGGACAGCTGGGAGTTCAGCCCGGAAGCCGCGTCGGCCGGGCTGCCGGCGGTGCCGTCGCCCGTGCCGCCGGCGTCACTGCCGTTCGCTCCGCTGCCGCCGTCGTTCAGGTCGGACGGCCTGGCCGCCGGGTCGAACGTGCCGGTGGCCGGGTCGATACCGCCCTCCGCGACGATCGGCTTGTTCCGCTCGTACGGATAGGGCGGGTAGAGGTCGTCGATCTGCTCCTCGTCGAGCCTGCTGGTCAGCAGCGAGCGGTCGATCTCCTCCTGCATGTTGCCGCGCAGGTCCCATGCCATCGCCTTGAGCCAGGCCACCGAGTCGACCGGCGTCCAGCGCTCGGGCTTGTAGTCGTTGACGAGGCCCAGGGCCGCGTACTCGACGGACAGCTCCTCGGCCGAGCGCCCCTCGAGGTAGGCGTTCACACCGGCCGCGTAGGACTGCAAGTGCTTCTTGGTCTCGGCCGACAGCTTGGTGTCGTACTCCTGCTGGGCGATGCGGCGCCAGCCCAGCGTGCGCAGGAAGGCATCGGTCTCCACCTGCCCCGAGCCGAACATCTCGGAGAGACGTCCGGCCGTCATGTGGCGGCGGACGTCCATCTCCCAGAAGCGGTCCTGCGCCTGGACGAAGCCCTGGGCGAGGAACAGGTCCTCGTCGCTGTCCGCGTACAGCTGCGGGATGCCGTAGTCGTCGCGCTTGACCTCGACCCTGCCCTTCAGGCCGTCGAGTTCAAGGGTCCCGGTGGTCTGTGGGAAGGAGGCGCGCACCGTGCTGATGCTCCAGTACGCGCCGTATCCGACACCCGCGACGAGCGCCAGCACCAGGACGAGCACGAGCAGGCGGGCGCGACGCCCCTTCTTCTTGGGGGAAGAGGCGGTTGTGTTGGCGGGCATCGCTGTCCTTCGAGGGGCAGGGTGGTCCTGGGGAGTGCTGGGGCAACTCTAGGCGCAGCACTCAACCGGCCCGGACGCGGTATCCGCAAGGCAGTACCCGCCCCCGTCCGGGCACACCATCAGCCCGTCAAGAGAACGTTAAAGATTAGGTAAGGTAACGAAGTGTCGAGGGCCGTCACACCAACCGGAGCGGCCGTCCGGCTCGTCGGCGTGAGGGGAAGGATCGGCCACTGACTGTCCACCATCTCAACGAACTCCTGCTCATCTGCTCGCTCGTTCTGCTCATCGCCGTTGCGGCCGTGCGCATCTCGTCCCGCAGTGGGCTCCCCAGCCTGCTGCTGTATCTGGGCATCGGGGTGGCTCTGGGGCAGGACGGCATCGGCGACGTCGGCTTCAATGACGCAAATCTGACGCAGGTGATCGGGTATGCCGCACTTGTGGTGATTCTGGCCGAGGGTGGTCTGAGCACCAAGTGGAAGGAGATCCGACCGGCGTTGCCCGCCGCGGTCGTGCTGTCGACCGTGGGCATCGCGGTGAGCGTGGGGGTCACGGCCGCTGCCGCCCACTATCTGGTGGGGCTCGACTGGCGCCAGGCCCTGATCATCGGCGCGGTCGTCTCCTCGACCGACGCCGCCGCCGTCTTCTCCGTGCTGCGCAAGGTGCCGCTGCCCACCCGGGTGAAGGCCGTACTCGAGGCCGAGTCGGGTTTCAACGACGCTCCTGTCGTCATCCTGGTCGTCGCCTTCTCGACCTCCGGTCCGACCGACGAGTGGTACGTGCTCATCGGGAAGATCGCGCTGGAGCTGGCGATCGGCGCGGCCATCGGACTGGCGACCGGCTGGCTCGGCGCCTTCGGGCTGCGGCGTGTGGCGCTGCCCGCCTCCGGCCTGTACCCGATCGCCGTCATGGCCATCGCGGTGGTCGCCTACGCCGCCGGCGCCATGGCACACGGCAGCGGCTTCATCGCCGTCTATCTCGCCTCGATGGTGCTCGGCAACTCCAAGCTGCCGCACGCGCCCGCCAACCGGGGATTCGCCGAGGGGCTCGGCTGGATCGCCCAGATCGGCATGTTCGTGCTGCTCGGCCTGCTGGTGACCCCGCACGAGCTGCCCGGCGACTTCTGGCCCGCGGTGATCGTGGGCCTGGTGCTGACAGTGGCCGCGCGCCCGCTGGAGGTGTTCATCAGCCTGATCCCCTTCCGCATCCCCTGGCAGGAGCAGGTCCTGATGTCATGGGCGGGGCTGCGCGGCGCCGTGCCCATCATCCTCGCCACCATCCCGATGGTCTTCGGGGTCGAGGGCAGCGGCCGGATCTTCAACATCGTCTTCATCCTCGTCGTGGTCTACACCCTCATCCAGGGGCCGACGCTGCCGTGGCTCGCGAAGGCGCTGAAGCTGGGCGACACCTCGGAGGCGGCAGACCTCGGGATCGAGTCCGCCCCGCTGGAGCGGCTGCGCGGACACCTGCTGTCGGTGGCGATCCCCGACGCCTCGAAGATGCACGGCGTCGAGGTCGCCGAGCTGCGGCTGCCGCCGGGGTCCGCGGTCACCCTGGTCGTACGGGAGGGCAAGAGCTTCGTGCCGTTGCCGACGACCGTACTGCGGCACGGCGACGAGCTGCTGGTGGTGGCGACCGACCCGGTGCGGGACAGCGCCGAACGGCGGCTGCGGGCGGTCGGACAGGGCGGCAAGCTGGCCGACTGGCTCGGAACGGGCGGAAACACGCCCCGCAGATCCCGTTAATCCCAGGCACACGTCAGTGATTTCCACCATTTCCCAGGTGGCATATGCCGTCCACCCCTGTACCATGAGGCCACACTGATCGACCAACTCTGCCTGACGCAGAGCTGGCGCGACCGTATGGCGGCCGCGGAGTCCCCGCAGTGGACCCCGGTATCTACCGCAGTTCCGCGCAAGAGGACAGCTCTCGGCTGCTCTCCGGCACCCCGGCGAGCGCTACCAGGCGGCAGAAAGGCACGGACCGTGGCATCCACGGTCGCTTCCGACAAGCGCCCCGGCTACGGGCAGTTGCTCCGTACCCCCGGAGCCTGGACGTTCCTGCTTCCCGGATTCGCAGCGCGGCAGCCCTTCGCGATGCTCACCATCAGCATCGTTCTGCTTGTGCAGCACACCACCGGCTCCTACGGCAGCGCCGGTGCGGCCGCCGCCGTCACCGGTGTCTCCATGGCACTGTTCGCGCCGCAGAGCGGCAAGCTCGCCGACCACTTCGGCCAGCGCGCCGTGCTGGTGCCCGGCGTACTCGTGCACACCGCGTCGGTGACCCTGCTGATCATCCTGGCACTGACGGACGCGCCCCTGTGGGCGCTGTTCGCGGCCGCCGTGCCGACCGGCGCCTCAGTGCCGCAGGTCGGGCCGATGGTCCGGGCCCGCTGGGCGGCCCGGCTCCCCGGGTCGCCGCTGCTGCCGACGGCCGCGGCCTTCGAATCGGTGACGGACGAGTTCACCTTCGTGGTCGGACCGGTCCTGGCCACCGCCCTGTGCACCGGTGTCCATCCCGCCGCGGGTCTGACCGCCGAGGCCGGGCTCACACTCGCCGGCGGCCTGCTGTTCGCCGCCCAGCGCCGTACGCAGCCCGCTCACGGCCGCCCCGCCCTGGACGGCCGCGCAGGACGCGTGTCCGCGCTGTCGGTGCCCGGGGTACGGGTCCTTGCCGTGGCCTTCCTCGGTATCGGTTCGGTCTTCGGAGGCATGCAGGTCTCGCTGACGGCGTTCACCGAGGAGATCGGACAGCCGGGCATGAACGGCCTGCTGTACGGGCTCTTCGCCGCAGGCAACATGCTGGCGGGCGTCGCCGTCGGCGCCATCGCCTGGAAGACCGGGCCGCGGCGCCGCCTGGTGCTCGGCTACACGGGCCTCACGGTCGCCGCGTCGCTGCTGTGGACCGCGCACTCCGTGGTGCTGCTCGGCGCGCTGGGCCTGCTGGTGGGCCTGTTCATCGCGCCCGCACTGATCATCGGCTACACGCTGGTCGATTCCCTGGTGCCGGCCTCGGCCCGCACCGAGGCGTTCACCTGGCTGACCGGCGCGGTGGCACTGGGCCAGGCGGCGGCCGTGACCGTGGCCGGGCAGCTCGCCGACGGGTACGGCGCGAGCGCCGGATTCGCGGTCCCGCTGGTGGGCACCGTGCTCGCGCTGACCACCCTGGTCGCGCTGCGCTCGCGGTTGTCGCCGAGAGCGACGGGACGGGTCGCAGCACGTGGGATCGGTCACCGCGTGCCTGTGACGGTGGACTGATCCGGCGGAATACGTCACTATGGACCGTCGTTAGCACTCATTGAGTGAGAGTGCCAGGAGGAAGACAAGTGCCGACCTACCAGTACCAGTGCACCGAATGCGGCGAGGGCCTCGAGGCGGTGCAGAAGTTCACCGATGACGCCCTGACCGTGTGCCCGAGCTGCGACGGACGCCTGAAGAAGGTGTTCTCGGCAGTCGGGATTGTCTTCAAGGGCTCCGGCTTCTACCGCAACGACAGCCGTGGTGCGTCGTCGAGCAGCTCACCCTCGTCGACGTCGTCGTCCACGTCGAAGTCGTCCGACTCGAAGAGCGCGGCCTCCACGCCGTCCTCTTCCTCGTCGTCGTCTTCCTCGTCGACCGCGTCCTCGCCGTCGAGCTCGTCCGGCTCCGCCGCCTGACAACCGCCTTTCCGAGAACCCCGCCGTCGCAGTGTGTACGGCGGGGTTCCGGGCGTTTCGCGGGCGGCTACTGTGATCGGCATGGCGACCAACGCGAACGCAGCAGCAGCCTCCGGCTCCGCGGAGATCGGTGTGATCGGCGGCTCGGGCTTCTACTCCTTCCTGGACGACGTCACCGAGATCCAGGTCGAGACGCCGTACGGCCCTCCCAGCGACTCCCTGTTCCTCGGAGAGATCGCCGGCCGACGGGTCGCGTTCCTGCCCCGGCACGGGCGCGGCCACAGTCTGCCGCCGCACCGCATCAACTACCGCGCCAATCTGTGGGCGCTCCGGTCGGTGGGGGTACGGCAGGTGCTCGGCCCGTGCGCGGTGGGCGGGCTGCGGCCGGACTACGGCCCCGGAACCCTGCTCGTGCCCGATCAGCTGGTGGACCGTACGCAGGCCCGCACACAGACGTACTTCGACGGGCTGCCGCTGCCCGACGGCACTGTCCCGAACGTCGTGCATGTCGCGATGGCCGACCCGTACTGCCCGCGGGGCCGCAAGGCCGCGCTCGCGGCGGCGCGCGGGCGGGACTGGGAACCGGTGGACGGCGGAACGCTGGTGGTCGTCGAAGGGCCGCGGTTCTCGACCCGGGCCGAGTCGCGGTGGTACGCGGCGATGGGCTGGTCCGTGATCGGCATGACGGGACACCCGGAAGCCGTGCTCGCGCGTGAACTGGAACTCTGCTACACGTCGATGAGTCTGGTCACGGACCTGGACGCGGGCGCCGAGGCGGGGGAGGGCGTCTCCCACGAGGAGGTGCTGAAGGTGTTCGCCGCCAATGTGGACCGGCTGCGGTCCGTGCTCTTCGACGCGGTGGCGGGGCTGCCGTCCAACGAGTCGCGGGACTGTCTGTGCACGGGCGCGCTGGAGGGGCTCGACCCGGGGTTCCAGCTGCCGTAATCACCCTGCGGGGTGAGCAAGTTGTCCACAGGCGCGGGTCCGTCCACAGGCGTGAGCAGGGTGGGCACGAAGTGTGGATCGTGGGGAGCGGCCGGTCACGGACCGGCGGGCAACTCTCCCTACGGCAGACAGGCGGTGCGCGGCATGTCGCTTCCCTCTTCTTCTTCCTCCTCCGCTTCCCGGTCCCACCCGTCCTCCCCGTTTTCCCCGTCCTCCTCCCCGGCTTCCTCAGCGCCGGAGCCGCTGGGCGTGCCGCTGTTCGCTCCGCTGCGGGTGCGCGGCGGAGCTCAGCGGCTGCGGCGGGCGATGCGCAGGCGTCGGCGGGCGATGGCCGCGGGACTGGCCGTGACGGCTGCCGCCTTGGCCGCGTCGGGTGCCCAGGGCTCGAAGGGCCCGGCCGGCCCGTTGGGACCGAGCGGCGAACGCGGGCCGGGTACAGGCGCGTTGGCGGCAGCGGCACCGGCGGCACAGCATCGGCGGCCGGCCACGGACCTGGTGTCGGCTCCGGTGCGGATCGCGGACGCCGCGACGGTCCGGCTGCTGCGGCCGGGAGACCGGGTGGATGTGATCGCGTCCGCCGACTCCCCCGTGGGGGAGGCCTCAAAGGCGGTGGTGGTGGCCTCGGGGGCTCGGGTGGCTGACGTACCCCGGGCCCACGAGAATTCCGCGGACGGCGGTGCGCTGGTTGTCCTGTCCGTCCCGCGGACCACCGCGGTGAAGCTGGCGGGCGCCGGAGCGAACTCCCGGTTGGCGGTGACGGTGTGCTGACCGCCGCCCTCGTGCCGCCACCCCATCTGTTCTCGCACCCGGACTGGACAGCGCGACAGGACCCTGCCGTAGGTTTCGCACCATCCCCTCTCCCCTGTTGCACATGTGAAATGAGGCTCATTCGTGAGCGAGAAGAAGACGAGCGTGCTGGAGGGCTTCAAGTCCTTCCTGATGCGCGGCAACGTGGTCGACCTCGCGGTCGCGGTCGTCATCGGCGCCGCCTTCACCAACATCGTGAACGCGGTGGTGAAGGGCGTGATCAATCCGCTTGTCGGCGCGTTCGGAACGAAGGACCTGGACTCCTACGCCTCCTGCCTGAAGGACGCCTGCGAGGTCGTGAACGGCGAGGTGCAGGGCATCCAGATCATGTGGGGATCGGTGCTCGGCGCCACCCTCCAGTTCCTGATCACGGCGGCGGTCGTCTACTTCCTCATGGTGCTGCCGATGTCGAAGTACCTGGCGCGCCGGGCCGCCATACAAAAGGCGAGGGAAGGCGTACGGGAGACGCTGGAGGTGACCGAGCTGGAGGTTCTCAAGGAGATACGCGATGCTTTGGTGGCACAGCGCGGCACGGGCACAAGTGCCTCAGACACGGCGCGCACCACCGGCACGACCGGGTCCGGCGCCAGCCGGTAGCGCGGGCGTGGGGCCTTGAGGCCTCAGATGTGGTGGGGCGGCTTCTCGTCGAGGAAACGCGCCAGATCGGCGGCGCTGTCGCCGCTCGAGGAAGGCCGCTCGCCCCACCCACGGTCCGTATCGTCCGAGGACTGCTGGTCCAGCGGATCGTCGAAGATCAGCTTCGGCTTCGGGTGCTGCTGCCGGGGCTGCTTCGCAGCTCGCGATCCGGGGGCGGGGGCGGCGCTCATGTCTCCAGGGTACGGCGGCGGGCCGGGCCGCGGTCAGCGGTCCCTGGGATCGAGCCACCACAGCGCCAGGACGACCAGGAAGGACAGACACAGGAATCCCGCACCCCACCAGGCTGTTGCGGTCTCCCCCTGCATCCATTCGTTGACGACGACGGTCAGACCCCAGAGCTGTCCGACGACCACAGTGCCCGCCAGCGCCAGCCGCGCGGTGAGCATCGACGAGCGTTCGGGCTCCTGTTCACTGCCGGCGCCGGGACCGGGCCCGGTGCGCGTGATCCGCGGATCGCCGTAGCCGCTGGTGGGGCGGATCTGCGGATAGCGCTCACGCACGGGCCGGTTCAGCCGGGCCTCGGAGCTGCCGGGGCGGTATGCCGGACGGGGCGGCAGGTTCGAGTCGTCACTCATCTCCGGCCCCGCTCGGTCGACGGCGACGGCGACCGCATGCCGCGCTCCGGCGTCGGACCCGCGCGCGGCGTGGACCTGGACTCGGCCGACGTCCCGGTCTCCGATTCTCCCACCGCCCCCGGGCAGCCGATCAGCGCCGCGCGGTCCGGTGCCACTTCGGCGAACTGGCGGCACCAGGCGTCCTTGTCGTTCTCGCCGGAGCGGGCGGTCGCGACGGCCCACACACTGCCGAAGGCATCCTCGTCGAGGATCACCCGGGGCAGCGGCCGCGGTGGCGGGCCGGCGGTCACATCACCGGTCCGGACGTCGAAGACGCCGTCGTGGCAGGGGCAGAGCAGCTCGCCCTCCAGACCCCGGTCCGCACGGAACAGCACGGCGCAGGCCAGATGCGTACAGACCGCGGAGTAGCCGGCGAGTGTGCCGTCCTGCAGCCGGATCGCGATCGCCCGGTCCTCGTCACCGGGGTAGCGGAAGGCCAGGGACTCACCGGGCGCGAGAGCATCCGCGATCTTCTTGGGCCTGGGTACGCCCTCGTTGTCACCGTGCCGGTGCAGTACGCCGCCGGCTACGCCGATGCCGCCGACGGCGAGGCCGCCGGAGACCGTCGCGACAATGCGCAGATAGTCGCGGCGAGTGGTGAGCGAGTCAGCTGCGATCCGGTCGTGGAGCGCCTCCTGGGCGGCGTCCGGAAAGTGCTGGACGGGCCCTTCCCCGGGCGGAGGTGCGGTGACGCTCATCGGACATCCACTCCGTTCACCTCGATCACCGGCAGTCCGCCGGGCACGGGCCACCGGACCTTCTCGGCGGGCACGACTATGGCCACACCGGTCTTGACGACGACATCGCCAAAGGTGAAGGAGTCGGCGACCTGGACGCCGGGGCGTTCGGCCTGGAGCTCCTCGACGGTGCCGTAGAACAGGGCGCCGGTCGGGCAGACCGTGGCGCACATGGGAGCGAGACCGTAGGCGGTGCGGTCGTAGCAGAGATTGCACTTCATCTGCAGCTTCGCCTGGAGGTCGATCTTCGGTACGCCGAAGGGGCAGGCGTTGACGCAGTTCGCACAGCCGATGCAGCGCGTGGTGTCCGCCTGCTGCACCACTCCGTCCGCGGTGACCAGGATCGCGTCGGCGGGGCAGACCTCGGCGCACGGGGCGACCGGGTCCTCGCAGTGCATACAGACGGTGGGGAGGGATGCGACCGAGTGCCCCTCGTCGGGGTAGTCGAGATGGATCATGGACTTGCCGCGGTGCGAGTCGCACTCGCGGCAGGCGGAGACACAGGCCTGGCAGCCGATGCAGCGCCCCGGGTCGATGAAGATCGTTCTGCCCATCATGGCGGGCGTCAGCCCCTCTCGGCAGTGCCGCGGCCCTGCGGCGAGGTGGGGGGCAGGGGGTCGGTGCGGGAAACCTGGGCCTCCGGGTAGGCGACATGCCCCGGTGCGACGGGCGGCGCGGGCACCTCGTCGATCTGTTCGGCCGCCTCGATACGGCAGGCGCACACCTTGTATTCAGGGATCTTGGACCGGGGGTCGAGCGCGTCGATGGTGAGTACGTTGGCCGCCGTGGGGACGGGCCAGTGGTACGGCACGAAGACGGTGTCGGGGCGGATGGCCTCGGTGACCAGGGCGGGGAAGACCGCTCCGCCACGGCGGGTGACGACACGCACCGGCTCGCCGGAGCGGAAGCCGTGAGAGGGGTGCACCTCGACCCAGGGGCGCGGGGTCTGTTCGACGAGCGCGCCGAGCCTGCGGGTCTGGTTGCCGGACAGGAAGTGGGCGACGGTGCGGCCGGTGGTGAGGGACATGGGGTACTCGTCGCTGTACGGGTCCATCGGCGGGTGCCAGTCGACGGCCTGCATATGCATCTTGCCGTCAGGGTGGTAGGTCCTCCCGTCCTCGAACAGGCGCGGGGTGCCGGGGTGGTCGGTGGCCGGACAGGGCCAGGCGATACCGCCGGTCTCCTCCAGGCGCTCGTAGGTGATCCCGTAGTAGTCGTTGACGGTCCCGGCGGAAGCGACGCGCAGCTCGTCGAAGACCTCGCGCGAGCTGGTGAACGCGAACTTGTCGCCCGCGCCGAGGCGCTGCGCCAGCCGGCAGATCACCCAGGTGTCGGTGCGCACGCCGGGGGGCGGTTCCTGGGCCTTGTTGTGCTTGATGACGCGGGCTTCGGCATTGGCCATGACGCCTTCGTCCTCCGCCCAGGTGGTGACGGGGAAGACGACATGGGCGTTGGCAGCGGTCTCGGAAAGGAAGAAGTCGAATTGGGCATGGAATTCGATGGCGTCGTAACCCTCTTTGACCACCTGGTAGTTGGGAAGGGAGACGAAGGGGTTGTTGCAGATGCCGATCAGTCCGCGGATCTCACCGCGCTGCATCTGCCAGATCATTTCCATCATCGAGGTGCCTGCGGGCGGGAGTTCGGACTCCTCGATGCCCCAGATCTCGCAGATCTGCCGGCGATGCTCGTCGTTCATGATCGAGCGGCCGCCGGGCAGCAGGTCGGACTTCTGGCCGTGTTCGCGACCACCCTGGCCGTTGCCCTGGCCGGTGATGGTTCCGTAGCCGGCGCCCGGCCTGCCGATATTGCCGGTGGCGACGCACAGGTTGATCACGGAGAGGCAGTTCTCGACACCCTGGGAATGGTGCTCGATACCGCGGGCGTGCCAGGCCATGGCCCGGTCGGCGGTGGCGAAGGCGCGGGCGACCTCGACGATCTGTCCGGCGGGCACACCGCAGATGCCGGCGGCGCGGGAGGGTGGATATTCGGCAGCCTTGGCCTTGACCTCGTTCCAGCCGGTGGCATGGGCCGCGAGATAGGCCTCGTCGGTGAGGCCTTCCTCGATGACGACGTTCAGCACGGCATTGAAGAACGCCGAGTCGGTGCCCGGCTTGATCGCCACATGAATGTCGGCGGTGCGGGCGATCGCGGTCTCGCGCGGGTCGACGACGATCAGCGAGGCTCCGCGGTCCCTGGCCCCCCACAGATACTGGGTCATCACGGGGAAGCACTCGCCGACGTTGGAACCCGCGATCAGCAGGCAGTCGGTGAGGAGGATGTCGGCGAAGGGGTTGCCGGCCCGGTCGATGCCGAAGGCCAGCTTGTTGGCTCCGGCCGCGGAGACCATGCAGAGGCGGCCGTTGTAGTCGACGTGCCGGGACTTGAGCGCGACGCGGGCGAACTTGCCGACGAGGTAGGTCTTCTCGGAGTACAGGCTGGCGCCGCCCAGCAGCCCGAAGGCGTCATTGCCGTACTCGGCCTGGATGCGCCGGACCTCGGCCGCGGTGAAGTCGAGTGCCTCCTCCCAGGAGACTTCGCGGAAGGGCTCGTCGCGCGAGCGGCGCATCAGCGGAGCTGTGAGCCGGTCGGGGTGGTTGACCTGCTGATAGGCGTTGATGCCCTTGGGGCACAGGCGCATGCGGTTGATGTCGTGGTTGCGGGGTTCGACACCGAAGACCTTGCCCTTGCTGTTCACGCGGAGATACATGCCGCACTGCACTCCGCAGAAGCAGCAGTGTGTGGGGACGAGGGTCTCGCCGGTCCGGTCGGCGTGCCACCGGTCGGCGGGGATGCCGCCCGCGTCACGGAAGTCACGGGTGCCGGGCGGGGCGATGGAGGGGTCGACGGGGACGGTGGCGGACTCGTCGGGAGTCACTTGTAGCCCTTCTTCACTTGGGTGAGATACGCGGTGCCCCGCAGGACGCGCTTGCAGCGCGGGCAGTACTCGGCCCACTGGTCGAAGTCGAGCTTCAGGTCGCGCATCGTGCCTCTGAGGTTCTCGACATAGGGGGCCGTGTCGATGGGCAGGGCGCAGCGGCGGCAGGTGAAGATCTGCTCGTCCTGGCGGGCCGTGTACTTGAACAGCTGCATGCCGACCGCGGCCGGCCGCTGGACGATGTGGAAGAACTTGCCGAACGGGATGTAGATGAGCGTGAGGACCACCGACACCATGTGCAGGATCGCCAGGAACTCGTAGCCGCCACCGTTCAGAAAGATCGACGAGAAGGTGAGGAGGAGCCCCGTCACGGAGATGACGATCAGAGCGATCAGCGGGACCAGGTCATAGGCGAAACGCTGGCCGGTGATGGCGCCGCGGTCCTTCATCCGCCGCCACAGGAAGTACGAGGCGCCGGGGATGACAAGGACCGCCGCGAGGTCCAGGCCGTGGAACATGCCCCAGCCGAAGAAGCCGAGCGCATCGAAGCCGATCACTTCCAGGCCCCAGATCCGCATCTCGTAGCCGGGACCGGACCCGGTGTTCGAGGTGAAGGTGAACCAGCCCCAGGTCAGCGGGAAGGTGATCAGCGCGGCGAGGATGCAGCCCCAGAAGATCAGCTGATGGGCGGCCCAGCGGGCGTGCGAGCGGGCGCCGAGGAACTTCTGGAAGCCGAGATAGGTGGCGATCATCTTCGGCAGTGCAACGGGGGCGCGGCGGAAGTTCTCGGCCGAGAAGAGACTGCGCCGGCCCTGCTCGAAGAGCCGGCGTGCGCCGGGAGCGGAGACCCACACGGTGTACCGGTAGGCCACGCCGAAGGCGAGGAAGACCGTGGCGACGGCGTAGGGCAGAAGGGCTGCGTCGAAGTCCTTCAGCAGTCGGCTGCCGAACACGATCGCCAGAATCAGCAGTACGGACACGATGGTGCCGGCCGCCGTCGCACGCAGGTGGACGGGAAGCGGGCGGGCCGAGTCGGACCCGGCCGCGGGGGGCGGGGGCGGCGGCTGCTCGGTCGGCCGCGCGGGCGGCTTCGCCGGTACCTCGTCGGGGGGCTCCGGTGGCTCGGTCACGGGGTCACGGTAGGGCCGTGCGTACCCTTTGACCCCTTTTGCCGGTCGGCGGAGTGAGCTCGTCCCTCGGATGGCTCGTCGCTCAGACGGATTCAGCCCCGCTCGGCGCAGATCCCTGGCCTCCGGCCCCCGGACCTCGGGACTTCGGGACCTCACGACCTCGGGACCACCGGACCGGGCGGCGTGCGCGGTGACCGAGTGACCGGGCAGGGCGGCGCGCGCGTCCCACCGGGCAGTCGCCCCCTGCTCTGCTGTGCTGGGCCGATGACGTCCACCCCCGCACCGGACCCTCGCGCAGGAGTGGGCTCGGCCGCCCGACCGCTGCGCCGTATGAAGGCGCGCAGCCGCGCCGAACCTCATCGTGCCGCGACACCGCTGGAGCTGTTCTTCGACCTCTGCTTCGTCGTGGCGGTCGGCCAAGCCGGGGTGCAGCTGGTGCACGCCCTCGCCGAGGGGCACTACGCCACCGGCATCACCGGCTACGGCTATGTGTTCTTCGGCGTGTGGTGGGCCTGGATGAACTTCACCTGGTTCGCGTCCGCCTACGACTGCGACGACGTGCCGTACCGCATCGCGACGTTCATCCAGATCAGCGGCGTGCTGGTCTACGCGGCCGGCGTGCCGCGTGCCTTCGCCGACAACGACTGGACCGTCGCCGTCATCGGCTATCTGCTGATGCGGGTCGCCCTGACCGCCCAGTGGCTGCGTGCCGCCGCATCCGAGCCGCCGGGGGCGGCCCGCCGCACCAATACCCGCTACGCGGCCGGCCTCGCCATCTGCCAGGCGGTCTGGGTGGCACTGCTGGCCGCCCCCGAAGGTATGCGGCGCTGGCTGTTCCTGATCGCGGTGGTGGCCGAACTCCTGGTTCCGGTGATCGCCGAGCGGGACCACCAGACCTCGTGGCACCCGCACCACATCGTCGAGCGGTACGGCCAGTTCACCCTGATCGTGCTGGGCGAGACGATGTACGCCGCCACCACCGGTGTGCAGTCCGCGCTCGACGAGACCGATGCCGTGTACGAGCTGTTGCCGATCGCGGGCGGCGGACTTCTCATCGTCTTCTCCGCCTGGTGGGTCTACTTCGCGGTGCCTGCCCACGAGCGGCTCAACTCCAACCGCCAGGCCATTCCCTGGGGTTACGGGCATTTCCTGATCTTCGCTTCCGCCGCCGCGATCGGAGCGGGCCTGGAGGTCGCGGTGGAGGAGTCGGTCCACAAGGCCCATGTCTCCACCACCGCCGCGGCGGCCACCGTCACGATCCCGGCCGCGGCCTTCGTCCTGACCGTGTGGGCGCTGCACTCCCGCCACTTCAAGCGCGGCATGGCGGAGCAACTGACACTGCCGGTGTGCGGGCTGGCCATCCTGGCCTGCACCTTCGCCGGCCAGTGGGCGGTGTTCACCGCCGGACTGGTCTCCGCCGTGACCGTCGCGGTCGGTGTGACGCTCACCACCCGTCACGCTCGCCCCACCCGACCCCAACTACGGTGATGCGCATGGCCGTTATGGACAGGAATGACGCGGCGACGGACGGGCTCACCGATGTGCGGGGCCTGAGAGTCGGTCATGCGCAGGTTCCCGGGGACCGTGCACTCAGCGGCACGACCGTCGTCCTCGCGCCCGAGGGCGGGGCGGTGGCGGCCGTGGACGTACGGGGCGGCGGACCGGGCACCCGGGAGACCGATGCGCTCGACCCCCGCAATCTGGTCCAGCGCATCGAAGCGGTGGTGCTGACGGGCGGCAGCGCGTTCGGGCTGGACGCGGCTGCCGGCGTGATGGCCTGGCTGGAGGAGCAGGGCCGCGGCGTACGGGTCGGACAGGACCCCTCACAGGTGGTTCCGGTGGTCCCGGCCGCATGCGTCTTCGACCTGGGACGCGGTGGCGACTGGCGGGCCAGACCCGACGCGGCGACCGGGCGCGCCGCGATCGAGGCGGCGGCGGCCACGGCCGAGGGCGCACCCGTCGCACAGGGCGGCGTGGGAGCCGGGACCGGCGCGGTCGTCGGACAGTTCAAGGGAGGCATCGGCAGCGCGAGCACGGCCCTGGAGTCCGGGATCACGGTCGCCGCGCTGGTGGTGGCGAACGCGGCGGGCTCGGCGGTCGACCCGCGGACGGGCGCCCTGTACGGCAGTTACGTGGCCGAGCTCGCTGAGCGCGTCGCGACACCGCCCGCGGCCGTCCACGCGGCGGCGCAGCTGCGGCTGGCCGAGGCACGCGAGAACAGCGGACCGGCACCGCTGAACACCACGCTGGCCGTGGTCGCCACGGACGCCGATCTGACCCGTGCCCAGGCGCAGAAGCTGGCAGGTACGGCGCACGACGGCATCGCGCGCGCCGTACGGCCGGTCCATCTCCTCAACGACGGCGACACGGTCTTCGCGCTCGCCACGGGGACCGCCCGCCTCGACACGGCCGACCCCCTGGCCCTCAACGAAGTGCTGGCCGCGGGCGCGGACGTGGTGACCCGGGCGATCGTACGAGCGGTGCTGGCGGCGCGCAGCGTCGACGGGCCGGGCGGCACGTTTCCGTCCTACGGGGAGCTGTACGGCGTCGAGTGACGCACCTCGCGCCGCTTCGTTTTGCCGAACCCGGGACGCGCTGTCAGACCCAGACGCTACGTTTAGCAATCAGCAAGTGACGTGTGGCGACGGCCTGGAGACCCATGTTGAACGAGCCGACCGGACAGAGCGACGAGCACGACGAACCGTACGAGACAACCGAGCTGCACCTCGAGCGACTCCTGGGCCGGGCGCTCAACTCCTTCGATCTGCCCGACAGGACGGTCGAGCGGCTCGAGTCGGCGCTGGCGCACGCCAGTTCGCTGCATTCCTCGCACCACAGCACGGGACTCCATCGCGCCACCTACCGGCACACGTATCTGCTCAGCGACGGCAGTTCGCTCACGCTGTGGGAGCTCGTCCACAGCACCGGTCCGGACGCCGCGGACGAGTACGAGATCTACGCCGACGAGTGCGAGGCCCGCCTCGCCGCGTCACGTCTGCCGGCCGGCTTCCCGGGTTTCGCGGGCTCCGGGTTCCTCGCCCGCCCCGGCAGCCCGGACGAGGAGGGCGTGGGCCCGGACCTGGACGCCGATCTCGAGCTGCTCGCCTCGCTGATGTGCGCTCCCCCGGCCCCGCTCCCGCCGAGGTACGTGCCCGACGACTCCGCCGACCACGCCCGCCGCGTACTGCGCCGCGCGGAGAACGCGGACCGGCCGGGCGAGGAGACGGCGTGCCGGCTGCGGGCCGCCTTCGCCCACCACATCACGCAGGTCTTCGGCCGCCAGTTCCGGGTGGCGGGCAAGGACGCGGGCTTCACGCTCTACGAGCACGCGTTCCTGCTGCTCGACGGCACGGAGACGAGCCTGTGGGAGGTCGAGCACACGGCGACCCCGGACGGCCGCCATATGTGCGAGGTGTACGACACCGAGCACACCGCCCGCGAGGCGATGGAGCTCCGCGCGCAGGTGCGCCGCTGACCTCGTTGCCGTCATGACACGACGATGCCCGCGGCACCGAAGTGACGCGGGCATCGGCCTGGTTCGGCCCGTCAGTGCACGAGTATCAGTGCGCGAGTACCGGCTCCGGCTCGGTGCCCTTCACCGGCTCGGGCTCGTCCTCCGCACCCTCCACATGCTGCTTGGGGCGGGCCGGCAGGGCGAACATCACCACGAAGATCACGGCCAGCACCGCGGCCACCCACCACAGCGAGTGCTGGAACGCCTCCGCATAGGCCTTGCCGATCCCGTTCGGCACGATCCGCTCCTCGTCGACCGATCCGAAGAAGACCACCGACACCAGGCCGAGACCGAGCGCCATGCCCATCTGGCCGGTCGTGTTGATCAGACCGGACGCCGAGCCGGCGTGCTCGCGCGGGACGTCCGAGAGCACCGCGTCCGTCAGCGGCGCCACGATCAGCCCCATTCCCGCACCCATGACCACCAGCGGCAGGATCATCTGCCAAGGGTGGATGCCGGTGCCGTAGCGGTCGGCCTCCCATATGTAGATCAGCAGACCGGAGGCCATGATCGCGGCGCCTGCCTGCAGCACCTTCCGGCCGAAGCGCGGGACCAGCATCTGAACGGACATCCCGGCCGCCGCGGAGACCGCGATCGAGAACGGCACCCCGGTCAGACCCGCCTTCAGCAGACTCCAGCCGAGTCCTGTCTGCATGTACAGCGTCCAGACCAGGAAGAAGATGCCCATCACGATGCCGAACGTCAGCTGGACGGCGACGCCGGCGGCGAAGCTCTTCACCCTGAACAGCGACAGCTCGACCAGCGGCGAACCGTCTTTACGCGTCTTGTACTTCTCGTAGACCACGAACGCGGCGAACACCAGCACGCTGCCGGCCATGCACAGGTGACCCCACAGCGGCCAGCCCAGCTCATGCCCGCGGGTCAGGGGGTAGATGAGCATCAGCAGCGCGAGCGTCACCATCGCGACACCCACCAGGTCGAGCCGCAGCGCCTTGGGGGCCCGGGACTCGGTGATGAACTTGCGGCCCAGCAGCAGACCCGCGATGCCCACCGGCAGGTTGATCAGAAAGATCGGACGCCACTCGAGACCGAAGAGGTTCCACTGGGTCAGCAGCGCGCCGAGCAGCGGCCCGGACACCGCGCCGAGGCCGATGATCGCGCCGAACATGCCGAAGACCTTGCCGCGCTCATGGGCGGGGAAGGTGACATGGATGATCGCCAGCACCTGCGGCACCATGAGCGCGGCAGTCGCGCCCTGGAGCAGGCGGGAGGCGATCAGCATCTCCTCGTTCGCGGCGAAGCCGCAGAGCGCGGAGGCGAGTGTGAAGCCGGTGATGCCGATCAGGAACAGCCGCTTGCGGCCGTAGATGTCACCGAGTCGGCCGCCCGTGATCAGACCGGCGGCGAACGCGAGGGCGTAGCCCGCCGTGATCCACTGGATCGCGCCGAAGGACGCGCCAAGATCTCCCTTGATGCTGGGGATCGCGATATTGACGATGGTGACGTCGACCAGGTCCATGAAGGCCGCGGTCATCACGATGGCGAGGGCTATCCAGCGACGACGGTCTGATGCCGTATCCGGTACGGCGGGCTGTGAACTCATAGGAAGAAACTAGAGTCCATATAGGTCAGCTCATGACCTAGTCGCGGGGCATCCTGAGTGACATGACCGACACCCCGGCACGACTGTTGAATCTGCTCTCGCTCCTCCAGACCCCGCGCGAGTGGCCCGGCAGCGAGCTCGCCGAGCGCCTCGACGTCAGCCAGCGCACGATCCGGCGCGACATCGACCGGCTGCGCGACCTCGGCTACCCGGTCGAGGCGACACGAGGCTCGGTCGGCGGATACCGCCTGGTCGCCGGCGCGGCCATGCCGCCGCTGCTCCTCGACGACGAGGAGGCCGTCGCGATCGCGGTCGGGCTTCGGGCCGGAGCGGGCCATGCCATCGAAGGCATCGAAGAAGCTTCGGTGCGGGCCCTGGCCAAATTGGAACAGGTGCTGCCGTCCCGGCTGCGCCACCGGGTCACCACGCTCCAGGCCGCGACGATCCCGCTCACCAGGGGCGACGGCGCGACGATCGATCCAAGAACGCTGACGGTGATCGCGGGCACGGTGACCGCGAGGGAGCGGCTCCGGTTCGCGTACCGCGCGGGGGACGGGTCGGAATCGCGTCGGCAGGTCGAGCCGTACCGCCTGGTCTCGACGGGGCGCCGGTGGTACCTCGTCGCGTACGACCTGGGGCGGGAGGACTGGCGTACGTTCCGCGTGGACCGGGTCGCGGAGCCGTTCGCCACAGGTGCGCGGTTCACCCCGCGGGAGGTGCCGTCGGGGGACGACGCAATGGAGCTGCTGCGCCACTCGATGTCGAGGCGCCAGCCGGAGCACGAGGTCGACGTGAGCTTCGCGGCCCCGGCGTCGTACGTGGCGGCGCGGCTGCCGGAGACCCTGGGATCGCCGGTCGCGACCGGCGACGAGACCTGCCGGCTGCGCGCGCGGGCGGCGGACTCGGTGGAGTGGCTCGCCCTGCGGCTGGCGCTGGTGGACTGCGAGTTCACCGTTCACGGCCCGGCGGCACTGCGCGACTACGTCACGGATCTGGCGACCCGGCTGACGCGGGCCACCAGCTGACCCCGCGAGCTCCCGGCAGCTGCCCCACGCCGAGCGGCAGCCGACGCACCCGACCCGCGACGCGGCACCAGATCGACGGCCCCGGGGAGTGCGCCCCGGGGCCGCCTGTCGCCGGACCCCTTACACCGCCGCCCTTGTGCCGCCGCCCTTATGCCGCCGCGTCGAAGCCCGTGTCCCGGGCCATGCGCTTGAGCTCCAGCAGCGCGTGCTTCTCGATCTGGCGGATCCGCTCGCGCGTCAGGCCGTGCTCCTTGCCGACCTCCGTCAGCGTCCGCTCACGGCCGTCCTCGATGCCGTACCGCATGCGGATGATCGATGCCGTCCGGTGGTCGAGCTTGCCGATCAGGCCGTCGAGCTCCTCGCTGCGCAGCAGCGTCAGCACCGACTGCTCGGGCGACACCGCCGAGGTGTCCTCGAGAAGATCGCCGAACTGCGTCTCGCCCGCGTCGTCCACCGCCATGTTCAGACTGACCGGGTCACGGGCCCAGTCCAGGACGTCAGCGATCCGCTCCTCCGTGGAGCCGAGTTCGGTCGCGATCTCCGCGGCCTCGGGGTCCCGGCCGTGCTCCCTGTTGAACTCCCGCTGGACACGCCGGATCCGGCCGAGCTCCTCCACCAGGTGGACGGGGAGCCGGATCGTGCGGGACTGGTCGGCTATGGATCGGGTGATGGCCTGACGGATCCACCACGTCGCGTACGTCGAGAACTTGAAGCCCTTCGCGTAGTCGAACTTCTCGACCGCGCGGACCAGCCCGGCGTTGCCCTCCTGGATGAGGTCGAGCAACGGGAGACCGCTGCGCGGATAACGCCGCGCCACCGCCACCACCAGGCGCAGGTTGGAGCGGATGAAGACGTCCTTCGCCCGCTCGCCCTGCTCCGCCAGGGCCTCGAGCTCCTCGCGCGTGGCGCCCCCTGCCTCGCTCTCCACTGCACCGTCGAGAATCTGCTGGGCGTAGACGCCGGCCTCGATGGTCTGGGAAAGCTCGACCTCCTTGGCGGCGTCGAGCAGTGGCGTACGCGCGATCTCATCGAGATACATGCCGACCAGGTCGCGGTCGGCGATCTCCCCGCCCACGGCGCGAACGCTGCTTGCCCTCTCGGACCCTCCGGCCTTCGAGGTGCCCCCAACATCGGACTGCCGACGGGCGACGGCACGGGTTGCCATGCGTGCTCCCTTGCTGAGTAGGTCGCGACACCCTTCCGGGTGCCCTGCATCCGATGGAAACAACGACTGGAATCCGGACAGAATTCCCACACGGTGCATTGATTTTCGCGATCATGCAGTACCCTGTGCGGCCACCAGGGGGAGGCCAGATGCCGCAGGAATGTACAGATGTCCAGGTCAGGGCAGGCACGGAAGCCGACCTGACGGCGCTCACGGAGATCTACAACCACTACGTCCGCGAGACCCCCATCACCTTCGACACGGCGCCGTTCACTGCTGAGCAGCGGCGCTCGTGGCTGCACTCCCACCCTGAAGACGGCCCGTACCGCCTTCTGGTTGCTCAGGATGTCCGAAATGCCGAAGGCTCTTCCGCGGATCACTCCCGGGCGGGGGGCCACTCCCGGGCGGGTCGCATCCTGGGCTATGCGACCAGCAGCCCGTTCCGCCCCAAGCCCGCGTACTCCACCTCCGTCGAGGTCAGCGTCTACTGCGCCGCCGAGGCCACCGGCCGAGGCATCGGCACCCTTCTCTACACGGCGCTCTTCGATGCCCTGAAGAACGAGGACCTGCACCGGGCCTACGCGGGCATCGCGCTGCCGAACGAGAGCTCGGTGACCCTGCACACCCGCTTCGGCTTCCGGCACGTCGGCACGTACGAGCAGGTCGGCCGTAAGTTCGGCCGGTACTGGGACGTCGCCTGGTACGAGAAGCGACTGGGCGAGCCGGTGCTGCCCTGACCGCAGCCCGGCCGAACTGCCGGGTCAGCCGAACTGCACGGACCGCTTGGCGAGGCCCATCCAGAAGCCGTCGATCACGCTCCGGCCGCTCCCGAGCTCGCCCTGGGCGGCTCCCAGGGTGACGAACAGCGGGGCGAAGTGCTCGGTGCGCGGGTGAGCCAGCCGGCCCGCCGGGGCCTTGTTCTCGAAGTCGAGCAGCGCGTCCACATCCTGCGCCGCCAGCGCCCGCCGCCCCCAGTCGTCGAACTCCGTCGACCAGCCGGGTGTCCCAGCGTGCCGAAGCGCCGCCAGATTGTGGGTGAAGAAGCCGCTGCCGACGATCAGCACACCCTCGTCCCGCAGCGGCGCCAGCCTGCGCCCGATCTCCATCAGCTTCTGCGGGTCGAGCGTGGGCATCGAGATCTGGAGCACCGGAACGTCCGCCCCGGGATACATCTCCACCAGCGGCACGTACGCCCCGTGGTCGAGGCCCCGGTCGGGGATGTCCTGGACCGGGGTACCGGCGCCGCGCAGCAGCTTGCGTACGGAGTCGGCCAGGCCGGGTGCGCCGGGCGCGTCGTAGCGCACCCGGTAGTAGTGCTCGGGAAAGCCCCAGAAGTCGTACACCAGCGGAACGGCCTCGGTCGCTCCGAGCGCGAGCGGCGCCTCCTCCCAGTGCGCGGAGACCATGAGGATCGCCCGGGGGCGCGGCAGGCCGGCGGACCAGGCGGCGAGCTCGCCGGGCCACACCGGGTCGTCGGCGAGCGGCGGGGCACCGTGCGAGAGGTAGAGGGCGGGCATGCGGGCCCCGACCCGGGCCTCAGGTGTTGCATTCATGACGGCTCCCGATGGGACCGGCTGCCCGCGCCCCACGCCTGGCCGGCTTTCGCCGGCATCTCTTCTTCGACCGCTTCGACGCTTGAGCGTTCTACTTGAACCTTCAAGCTAAATCGACCCTAACCCCATATTGTTCAACTTTCAAGAATGGGTCGTAGAGTGGGATACATGAACACGGCATCCAACGGCGGGAGCGGCGCCGGGCCGCGCTGGCTGACCGAGGACGAACAGCGCGTCTGGCGCGCCTATCTGCACGCCACCACCCTCCTCGAGGACCATCTCGACCGCCAGTTGCAACGGGACGCCGGGATGCCGCACATCTACTACGGCCTGCTGGTCCAGCTCTCCCAGGCCCCCCACCGCCGCAAGCGGATGACCGAGCTGGCCATCGACGCCAAGATCACGAGGTCCCGGCTCTCCCACGCCGTGGCCCGTCTGGAGAAGCACGGCTGGGTGCGCCGCGAGGACTGCCCCTCCGACAAGCGCGGCCAGAACGCGGTGCTCACGGACGCGGGCCACGACGTGCTGCGGCGGACCGCGCCCGGCCATGTGGAGGCCGTACGCCAGGCCATGTTCGACCGGCTCACTCCCGAGCAGGTCGAACAGCTCGGCGAGATCATGCGTGTCATGGCCGAGGGGCTTCAGCCGCCGGACACCGGTGCGGATCTGCCCTGGCTGCGCTGACGGCTGCGGGCCTGCACACCGAAGGGCCTCGTCCGGATGCATCGGACGAGGCCCTTCGGTCATGCGTGATCTCTCCAGCGCACGCGTGATCTCTCACGCGTTCGTGTTGCCCCTCAGTGCGCGATGACCGGGACCTTCACCTCGTCCTCGACGGCATCGGCGTCACCCGAGCCCGCGACGGCCGGACCGCCGCCCGGACGCCCGGTGTTGATCAGCGTGAACGCGATCGCCGCGGCTGCCACCAGGATGCCGACCGCCCACCAGATCGCCGACGAGAAGCCGTGCACCATGCCCTGGAGCTCCAGCAGCTTGGGGTCGCGCGCCCCGGCGGCGTGCGAGCCGATGTACGCGGTCGTGGCGGAGGCCGCGATGGTGTTCAGCAACGCCGTACCGATCGCGCCGCCCACCTGCTGCGAGGTGTTGACCATCGCGGAGGCGACGCCGGCGTCGGCCGGGTTCACCCCGTGGGTGGACAGCGACATCGCCGGCATGAACGCCGTACCCATGCCCAGGCCCAGCAGCAGCTGCGCCGGCAGGATCAGGCCCGCGTACGAGCTGTCGATCTCCAGCTGCGTCAGCATCAGCATGCCGACCGCGGCGACCACGAAGCCGGGGCCCATCAGCAGCCGCGGTGCGACGCGGGTCATCAGGCGGGCGCCGATCTGGGTCGAGCCCGTGATCATGCCCGCGATCATCGGCAGGAACGCGAAGCCCGTCTTGACCGGCGAGTACCCCTTCACGACCTGCAGATAGAACGTCAGGAAGAGGAAGAGCCCGAACATGGCGATGATCGCGAGACCCAGCGAGAGGTAGACACCGCCGCGGTTGCGCTCGGTCAGCACACGCAGCGGCAGCAGCGGCGCCTTGACCTTCGCCTCGGTGACGACGAACGCGGCGAGCAGCACCACGGAGGCGATGAACATGCCCACGGTCAGGCTGTCGGACCAGCCGGCCGACTCGGCGCGGGTGAAGCCGTACACCAGCGCCACCAGACCCAGGGTCGACAGGACGACACCGGGGATGTCCAGGGACGAGCGGTTGCGCGCGCCCTCGGGCTCACGGATCACGAAGTACGCGCCGACGGCGGCGACGATCGCGAACGGGATGTTGACGAAGAAGGTCCAGCGCCAGTTGAGGTACTCGGTGAGGAAGCCGCCGAGGATCAGGCCGACGGCGCCACCGCCACCTGCGATCGCACCGTAGATACCGAAGGCCTTGGCCCGCTCCTTGGCGTCGGTGAACATCACGGCGAGCAGCGAGAGCGCGGCGGGCGCGAGCAGCGCGCCGAAGACACCCTGCAGGGCGCGGGCGCCGAGCATCATCGCCTCGCCGTTCGCCGCGCCGCCGAGCGCGGAGGCCGCGGCGAAGCCGAACAGTCCGACGACGAAGGTGCGCTTACGGCCCCAGAGGTCGGCGATACGGCCGCCGAAGAGCAGCAGTCCGCCGAAGGCCAGGGCGTAGGCGGTGATGACCCATTGCCGGTTGGCGTCGGATATGCCGAGGTCCTGCTGGGCGGTGGGCAGCGCGATGTTCACGATCGTCGCGTCGAGCACCACCATCAGCTGGGCGAGGGCGATGAAGACCAGGGCTTTCCAGCGGTTGGCATCAGGGAGAGACATGTCGGGTGTTTTTGGCATGGGTCTGGCCACCTAAGGAGTACGGAGAGATCACGCGGGACACCTGTCCTCGCGAGTGAAGTGAGTAAGAGGCTTGCTCAGTAAGGGAGTTGGCGGGTCAGCGGGCCGTGGACGCGGGCCCTGCCCGGGCTTACGGCATCACATGGAGCTCCGGAGGTCTTCCAGGGTCGCGGCCGCACCCGGCAGTTCGGAGCGCGCGGGCGCTTCGAGGCCGTCCAGGAACAGCTGAAGATGGCGGTGGACGAACTGGTCGATGCTCAGGCACTCGATGCCCGGCAGCGGCCGGGTGAGCTGGGACAGCGCGATCATCAGATCGCCGGCGGCGACGTCGGCGCGCATGCGGCCCGCCCTCTGGGCCCGTTGGACGAGGCTCTGCACTGCCGCCTCGAGGCGCTCGCGCCCGGCGTGCAGATCGGGATGGTCGGAGTCGAAGCTGCCGGAGAGCATCGGGCACAGGGCGCCGATCCGCTCATCGGCGGCCGCGTGGACGAAGCGGCACAGCGCGGAGAAGGGGTCGGCCTCCTCGGCGTCTGCGGTCTCGAGCTGCTGCACCGTACGGGTCATGACACTGAGGACGACCTCGCGGACGAGGACCGCACGGTCGGCGAAGTGGCGGTAGAGCGTGGCGTTGCCGACTCCGGCGCGGCGGGCGATGTCGTCGAGCGGGACCTCGGGTCCGAACTCCACGAACATCTCGCGCGCTGCCGTCACGATCCGCTCGCGGTTGCGCAGGGCGTCGGCCCGCGGGCGCGGCGTGCGGCGCGTTTCGGTGGCGGCGGCGGGGCTCACAGCTCCACTCCCTCTCCAGGTCGGTTCCACCCGGTCCCGTAATCGGGGACCGACTCCCCGTTTCGCGGGGACACAGGTCCAAACGGGGAATCGATCCCCGGTTATTTCCGGCCTCCATGTGACCTGAGTCACCCCTACTGCGCGGTAGTCCTTCGCCGACGAAAAATCGCACGATCGGACCACCCGACGGGCGCACCACCCCCTCCCGAATCAGGCTGTTTCGGGACGGAGTGCAGCCAGGGTCCGGCCTGCTGCCGCGGACCCGAAGGCGAGTTCATGGAGCAGACGCGCCCCCGGATACGCCGCCGGGGCGGACCCCACCGCCTCGGAGCCCTGGCCGCCCTCGCCTCCCTCACCCTCGCCGCGCTGACCACCGCGAGCGCCACACTCCCCGCCCCGTCCCGCGCCTCGGCGGGACCGGTGGCCGCCCCCGACGCGACGGGGCTCGGGCCCTGCCGTATCCCCACGACGTTCGGGGTGCAGATGTCGGAGGGCATGCCGACCCCGTCCGGGTACGCGGCCTCGACCGGACCCGTGCGCGCCCTGAATCTCATGATCGACTTTTCGGACGCGCAGGGGGAGGGCTCGGCACTCGACCGGCTCGCCGAGTTCTTCCCGCAGACGTCTGAGTGGTTCAGCACCAGCTCGTACGGGCGGCTCAGTTACCGCCCGCACGCCCCGGTGAGCGACTGGCTGCGGATGCCGATGCCGTTCGCCGCGTACGGGATAGAGCGCGGCTCGTCGTACGAACCCGGCTACCGGCGGCTCGTCCAGGATCTGGTCTCGGTCGCCGACCCCAAGGTGGACTTCAGCGCGTACGACCTGGTCAATGTGCTGGTCACGCCCAATGCCGGGCCGTCCGCGCTGGACACCGTGCTGTCGGTGACCTTCTCCGGGAACGAGGACGCCCCGTACGCGGACGGCGTCCCGCTCGCCAACACGTCCTTCGTCTACAGCCGCCAGGACGACGGCTCCGGGTCGTACGCGGAGACGGGCTATCGCGTCCTGCCCCACGAGAACGGCCATGTCTTCGGCCTGCCCGACCTCTACACCCATGACGGCGGGGGCGCGGTCGGCCACTGGGACATCATGTCCGAGGACTGGGGAGCCAACAACGATCTGCTGGGCTGGCACAAATGGAAGCTGGGCTGGCTGGACAACAGCCAGATCAGCTGCGTGTCCGCACCCGGCACCACCGAGTACGCGCTGACCCCGCTCGCGACCCGGGGCGGCTCCAAGCTGGCCATCGTCCCGGTGGACCAGGACAGCGGCTACGCGGTGGAGGTGCGTACCCGGTCCGGCAACGACGAGGCCGTGTGCGAGCCGGGCGTGCTGATCTACCGGGTGCGGACCGGCGTGGACACCGGGCGGGGCCCGGTCACCGTCATGGACAGCGAACAGGACAGCGGCGGCTGCACCCGGCGGCCCAATGTGCACGCGGAGCTGTCCGATGCGCCCTACCAGCCGGGCGAATCCTTCAGCGACCGCGAGACCGGGGTGCGTATATCCGTGCTCCGGGAGGACGCGGGCGGCATCTACCGGGTACGGATCACCCGCTCCTGAGCCGGCACCACCCGCTCCCCTTCGGCCGGCACCACCCGCTCCTCCTCGGCCGGCACCACCACTCCTGAGCCGTGGTCACGCCTCCTTGAGCAGCTCCAGCTGCTCCCGTACGGGTTCACGCAGCTCGCGCTTGAGGATCTTGCCCGTCGGGTTGCGGGGCATCGGCTCGTCCCGCAGCACCACGTGCGCCGGCACCTTGAACGCGGCGAGCGTCCTGCCGACGTGCTCCCTGAGCCCGTCGGCCGTGACCAGGGCGCCGTCCCGCAGCTGCACGACCGCCGCGACCTCCTCCCCCAGGACGGGGTGCGGCACGCCGAGGACGGCCGCGTCGGCCACATCGGGGTGGTCGTGCAGCACGGCCTCGACCTCGACGCAGTACACGTTCTCGCCGCCGCGGATGACCATGTCCTTGATCCGGTCGACGATGCTGACCCGCCCGTCGTGCACGGTCGCGAGGTCGCCGGTGCGCAGCCAGCCGTCCCGGAAGGCGGCCGCGGTCGCCTCGTCGTTGCGCCAGTAGCCGCGGACGAGGGACTGGCCGCGCAGCCAGAGTTCGCCGACCTCGCCCTCGGGCAGCGCCTCGCCGGCCGGACCGGCGATACGGACCTCGGTGGCGGGTGCGGGACGGCCCACGCTGCCGGGGTTCTCGCGGTATCCGGCGCCGAAGTTGGCGAGCACGCCTCCGCTGGTCTCGGTCAGCCCGTACCCGTTGCGCGGTTCGATCCGATGCCCGAAGCGTCCCGTCAGCCGGGCCACGAGATCGGGCGGCGCGGCGGCTCCGCCGGTGCTGAGGTTGGTGAGCGTCGCCAGCTCGGACCCGGTGCGCTCGGCGGCGTCGAGGAGCTGCAGCGCGGTGGCCGGCACGCCGGAGTAGTGCGTGATCCGGTGCTGCTCGATGAGCGCGAGAGCCTGCTCGGCGTTCCACTTGCGCATCAGGACGAGCGTGCCGCCGGTCGCCATCATCGCGTAGAGCGTGGTGAAGGCGGCCACATGGAAGAACGGGAACGTCATCAGCACGACGGGCGCCCGCCCCTGGCCGGGCACGATGCCGCGCGCGAGCGCTGCGGCGGTGGCGTGGAAGCGCGGGTTGGCCGCTGCTCCCGCCTGGGCGAGCTGGGTGGCGACGGCGCCCTTGGGCCGGCCGGTGGTCCCGGAGGTGTAGATGATCGTGGCGTCGGCCTCGGCCGCCACCTCGACCGCCGGCGGCGCGGCCAACGGATCGGGCTCGTCGAAGTCCTCGTACCGCTCGACACCCTCACCCGTCGGCCCGTCGTGATGGAAGACCACGGCCCGCACGCCGTTTCCTGCCCGCCACGCCTCCGTGCGGGGCAGCCGCTCCCCGTCGACCAGCAGCACCCGCGGGGTGCAGTCGTCGAGGGCGTATGCCAGCTCCTCCTCCGTCCACCAGGCGTTGAGCGGCACGGACACCAGTCCCGCCAACTGCGTTGCCCAGAAGGCGATCTGCCACTCGGGGTGATTGCGCATGGCGACGGCGGCCCGGTCGCCGGGACGCAGCCCGTACTCCTCGACGAGCCGCCGGGCCAGCGCGCTCGCAGCGGCGAAGAACTCGCCGTAGGTGTACGTCCGGCTCTCCGCGACAAGGAACGGCCGGTCCCCGAACGCCCAGGTGGCCTCGACGAATTCACGTAGGGTGCGCGGTCCGTCCGCGTACTGCAGCCCACCGTCCTCGGCGCGTACGACGGCAAAAGGAGCACCGGGCGCGGTCAGCGCGGCCTCGGGGCGGACGGACGGATCGGGGTGCGGCACAGATCGCCCCTCTTTAAGCGCTTGCTCAGTACGTGCGCGACGCTATGCGGGGTCCTCGGCACCGTCAAGGTTCAAAAACCGCCCGACGAGAGACACGGTCATCGCGGGCGTTCATCGCGGGCGGTCACCGCGGCCGGGTCCCGATCCTGGATGTCCGGCTGCCGGCCCGGACGCGCCGCCCGCCACGCGTACCGTCGACCGGTTCCTCTCCGGCCTGAGCAGGGCCTTCTCGGAGCGGAAGCCATGCTCGCGAAAGAGCCCCGCCCCGCCCGCGAAACCGGACCGGGGCATCGGCCGCCCTCGGTGAAACCGTGCTGAAGCCGCGTTGAAGCCGGCCACCCGGAAGCTCTGCGGCATGACTTCACCTCACCACGACACGCCGCCCCGGCCGGCCATCGCGGTCAGCGGCCTGCGCAAGGCGTACGGCGACAAGCTGGTCCTCGACGGCATCGATCTGCACGTCCCGCAGGGCACGGTCTTCTCCCTGCTGGGCCCGAACGGCGCCGGCAAGACCACCGCCGTCCAGATCCTCTCCACCCTGATCACCGCCGACGGCGGCCGGGCGAGCGTCGCCGGGTACGACCTGGCCGAGCGCCCCCAGGAGGTGCGCGCCGCGATCGGCGTCACCGGTCAGTTCTCCGCCGTGGACAACATGATCACCGGCGAGGAGAACATGGCCCTCATGGCGGACCTGCACCACCTGGGCCGCCGCGAGGGCCGGCGGATCACCGCCGAACTGCTCGAACGGTTCGATCTGGTCGACGCGGCCAGGAAGCCGGCCTCCACCTACTCCGGTGGCATGCGCCGCCGCCTCGACATCGCGATGACCCTTGTCGGCGCACCGAAGGTGATCTTCCTCGACGAGCCGACCACCGGGCTCGACCCGCGCAGCCGCCACAACATGTGGGAGATCATCCGGGACTTGGTCGCCGGAGGCGTCACCGTCTTCCTCACCACGCAGTACCTGGAGGAGGCCGACCAGCTCGCCGACCGCATCGCGGTCCTCAGCCAGGGAAAGCTGGTCGCCGAAGGCACGCCTGACGAGCTCAAGCGCCTGGTTCCCGGCGGCCATGTCCGGCTGCGTTTCGGCGACGCCGGCTCGCTCGCCGCAGCCACCCGCGCTCTCGGAACCGGAATCCCGGACGAGGAAGCGCTCTCCCTGCAGGTCCCGAGCGACGGCAGCATCCACGCCCTGCGCTCCGTGCTCGATGTGCTCGACGGCGCGTCGATCGAACCCCAGGCACTGACCGTGCACACCCCCGACCTGGACGACGTCTTCTTCGCGGTCACCGGCCGCCCCGACAACGAGAAGGTGCAAGCCCGATGAGCTCGACGACCACTCCCTCGTACGCCCTGCGCGACTCCATGACCATGCTGCGGCGCAATCTGCTGCACGTGAGGCGCTACCCCTCCATGACGGTCGCCGTCGTGGCCATGCCGGTCATCATGCTCCTGCTCTTCGTGTACGTCTTCGGCAGCGCGCTGAGCGCGGGGCTCGGCGGTGGCGGCGACCGCGCCGCGTACATCGCCTATGTCGTGCCCGGCATCCTGCTGATGACCGTGGGCTCGGGTTCGCTGCCCACCGCGGTGGCCGTCTGCACCGACATGTCGGAAGGCATCGTCGCCCGCTTCCGCACCATGGCGATCTCCCGCTCGTCGGTCCTGGTCGGTCACGTCGTCGGCAGTGTCATCCAGACGATGGTCAGCCTCCTCATGGTGGCCGGCGTGGCACTGGCCATCGGATTCCGCTCCGGCGCCTCGGCCGTCGAATGGCTGGCGGCCGCCGGTGTCCTGGCCCTGATGTGCTTCGCGCTCACCTGGCTGGCCGTCGGCCTTGGCATGGCCAACCCCACCCCCGAAGCGGCCAGCAACGCCGTACTGCCGCTGTCCTTCCTGCTGCCCTTCATCAGCAGCGCCTTCGTGCCGGTGGACTCGATGCCCGGCTGGATCCGTTGGTTCGCCGAGTACCAGCCGTTCACGACCGTCATCGAGACCCTGCGCGGACTGCTCACCGGCTCGGAGATAGGCAACAACGGCTGGATGGCCGTGGCCTGGAGCCTCGCGATCGCCCTGCTCGGCTACGTGTGGTCGAAGAAGCAGTTCAACCGCGACCCCCGGTAGGTCCGGCTCCCTCCGGCACGATCCGCCCCTCCACGGAGAAAGGCACCACCCCATGTCCGAGAACACCGTCAACGCCGTCAACACCGCCGGCGCCGCCAGGACCGCCAACGCCGTCCACCTGACGCCCGAGCTCGTCGAGGACCCGGTCCAGGGCTACGCGAACCTCCGCGCCACGACCGAACTCCCCCACGTGGTGCTCCCGGAGCTGCAGACCCCGGTCCGGCTCATCACCCGCTATGCCGACGTCAAGGCCGCCCTGACCGAGCCCCGGCTGATCCGGGACCGCTCCAAGGTCCCCGGCGGCACCGAGGGTTCCGACGCCCAGGACGAGCTGATGGCCGCCGCGTTCGAGGGCTTCCCGGCCGAGTACGCGAAGTACGTGACCGACCACCTGTCGCTGTTCGACGGCGAGGACCACGCCCGCCGGCGCGCCCCGCTCACCCGCGCCTTCACCGCCCGGCGTATCGCCGCCCTCCGCTCGTTCGTGGAGCGGGCCGCCGCGGATCTGATCCACGAACTCGCCGCGAAGGACGAGGCGGACCTGCTGGGCGAGTTCGCCTATCCGCTCACCACTTTCGTCATCTGCGAGCTCGTCGGCGTCGACGAGGCCGACAGGCCCCAGGTCTGCGCGTGGATCCGCGACTTCGCGTACGGGGACGGCAGCCGGATGGCCGACGGACTCATCGGCATCGTGGAGTACGTCAAGGCGCTGATCGTGCGGCGCCGGGCGGAGCCCACCGAGGACCTCGTCTCCGCACTGATCGAGGGCGGCCGGGAGGGCGACGAACGGTTCACCGAGGACGAGTTGGTCTCGGTGGTCTTTCTCCTGATCAGCACCGGCATCACCCCGCCCGCTCTCTTCCTCGCCCACGCGGTTCTCGCCCTGTTCGACCACCCGGACCAGCTGGCGAGGCTCCGCGCCGAGCCGGAGCTGCTGGAGCGGGCCGTCCCCGAACTGCTGCGCCACGTCACCCTCGTACGGATCGGCGCCTCGATGTACGCCACCGAGGACTTCGAGTTCGCCGGGACCGCGCTGAAGAAGGGCGAGACGGTGACGGTGGCGCTGCTCGCCGCCAACCACGACCCGCAGGAGTTCGGCGAGGCCCCGGAACGGCTGGACATCACCCGGGAGTTCGGTCGCGGTGACGGTCATCTCGCCTTCGGCCACGGAGCCCACTACTGCCTCGGCGCGGCTCTCGGCCGCCTGGTCACCTCGGTGGTCTTCGACCAGGTTCTCGTCCGGCGGCCGGGCACCGCGCTCGCCGTGGGCCGCGACGAGCTGGAGTTCGGCCACTGGCCGGCGGACGGGTTCCACCTGCTGCAGCTGCCGGTACGGCTCTGACCCGCGCCCGGTGCACCGCCACCGCCACCTTCATGCCCGGCACCGGTCCCCCTGCCCCTCCCGGTCCCGCTCCCGGACCAACTGCAGGGCAGCCTCCGCGAGATCGTCCCGCTCCAGGGCGGCATACGCCGACACCGCGTCGTCGTACGCCGCCCTGTCGGCGTCCTCGGCCGCGCTCCGGGCCCGGGCGGAGGACATGGTGGGCTGGAAGCTCCGCAGGCAGCGGAAGCGCTCGGCCAGGGCGATCAGCCGGACCGCGGTCCTGAGAAGGCCGGCGTCGCCCGCGCGGCCTGCGCGGTCCAGATCGGCCATGCCGAGCGCGAACAGCAGCGCGCCACAGATCGGAAGATCCACCAGGGCCCGCTGCGACACGGCGCCCGGACGGGACAGCAGGGCCGTCAGACGGTCCGGCAGTACGGCGGCGATCTCCTCGACGAGGTCGAGCCGGCCGTACTGCGCATGAGCGGCGACGCACACGGCCTGGATCTCCAAGGCCCACGGTTCCAGGTCGAGTTCGGCCCCGAAGAGGGGTTCCCCCACGTTCTCGAGGCGCTCCGCGGCACGTCGCCACAGCGCCAGGCCCGTCTCGGTCCCACCCCGCGCGAGCGCGATCTCCGCGCGTGCCCCGAGGTCGGGGGTGAGGATGTCGGCGGCGTCCTCAGGCCGGTTGAGCACGGCCAGCTCCAGCCATCGCTCGGCCTCGTCCATGTCGCCGGTCTGCAGGTTTCCGAGCACCATGCCCCAGCGCAGGCCCATCATGTCGCTCCACTCACCGAGCTCGTCGAGCACCCGCATGGCCTCGCGCATTCCGCGCAGCGCCTCCTCGCCCCGCTCGGTCTGCAGACACAGTTCACTGAGCCGGGACAGAGCCATGATCTGCAGCCACGGGACGCGCCGGTCACCGAAGGCGCCGAGCATCCGCCGGGCGGCCGCCATCGCCCGGTCCGGTTCGTACTCGCTCTCCCACACATAGCTGGCCACGCCCTCGGCGACACCCGCGAGGAGCGGCTCGCTGCTCCCGCAGAGCGCGTTCAGCACGGTGCGGTCCGGCCCGAACACCTCGGGTACCGCCCCCATGACCGTCGCGATCGCTCTGACCAGGGTGTCCGCCGGGGCGGGCGGCAGCCGGCGCAGAGTGACGAGGAAACGCAGCGGCCCGGTTCCGACCCCGAGAAACACATTGACGGTGACCAGGGCCGCGAGAGTGCGGACCGCCTCGACGAACTCGGGCTCCGGCCGGAAGTGCGAGAGCAGCCGGCCGGTGTCCCCGGCCAGGGCGATCAGCCGGACGTAGTTGGCCTCGGTGGTCCACAGGCTGCCCAGCACCGCGGCGGTCGCGGCGACCGTAGGAGCGTCCTCCTGGGCGAGCGCGAGTCTGAACGCCCTGACGAGGTTGTCCTGTTCGGCCCGGATCAGCCGCCAGGACGCGAAGGCATCGGGGCCGAAGGGCGCGTCATGGTGCGCGAGGCCGAAGTCACGGGCCCAGCCGGTGAACTGACGCAGCACGTGCTCGGTCTCGCCGGCCTTCTCCCGGTGGACCGCGCTGAACTCCCGTACGGTCTCCAGCATCCGGAAACGGGTGCCGGACGGGGTGTCGGTCACCTTGAGCAGCGACTGGTCGACCAGGTCCTCCAACACCTGCAGGACCTCCGGGCCGTCGAAGGGATCGAGGAACAGCTCGTGGCCGCCGATCAGGTACTCGGCGGCATCTGCCGTGAAGCCCCCGGGGAAGACGGAGAGGGCGCGCAGGGCCGTGCGCCCGGCAGGATCGAGGAGATTCCAGCTCCAGTCGACGACGGCGTGCAGGGTGCGGTGGCGCTGCGGCGCGTCCCGCGCGCCACCGCGCAGCAGCGCGAACCGGTCCTCCAGACGCCGGGCCATCTCGGCGACCGACATCACCCGCACCCGGGCCGCCGCCAGTTCGGTCGCCAGCGGCAGCCCGTCCAGGTGGCGGCAGAGCTCCGCGACCGGGCCGGCCGGCAGCTCGATGTCCGGGCGGGCGGCGCGGGCCCGCTGCTCGAACAGCTCGACGGTGGTCGCCAGGTCCAACTCCGGGAGGAGATACACCGATTCGGAGGATATGCCGAGGGGCGCCCGGCTGGTGGTGAGCACCCGCAGGTCCCGGGTCATCGACACCAGGGCCCGCACCAGTTCGGCGACGCCGCGCACGACGTGCTCGCAGTTGTCCAGGACGAGCAGCACCGGGCCGGCCCCGAGGGCGCCGACGATGCCGGTCAGCACGTCCGTGGAGAGGCCGAAGCCACTGACGGGCGCCAGCCGGGACTCGCCGACACCGAGGACCGACGCGACCTCGCCGGCCACGTCCGCGTCGTTGGTGACACCGGCGAGCGCGACCAGGTGCACCACGCGCTGCTCCGCGTCCCGGCTGACGGCACCGGCGAGCCGGGTCTTGCCGAGGCCGCCGGCTCCCACGATCGAGGTGACCCGTGAGATGCGCAGCAGGTTCGCCACGGCGGCGATGTCGGCGTCGCGCCCGAGCAACGGATTCGGCTCGTGGGGCACCCCGCGCCGTACCACGGGCGCCTCGCCCCGCAGCAGCTCCTGGTGCAGGGCCTGGAGCGCGGCCCCGGGGTCCGTACCGAGTTCGTCGCGCAGGGTGCGTCGGTAGCGGTCGTACGTCGCCAGGGCGGCGGAGGCCCCTGTGGTGGCAGCCTCGCAGCGCATCAGTTCGAGCAGCAGCTCCTCGTCCCGCGGGAGCTCGCGGACCAGCCCCGCGAGCGACGCCACGGCTTCGTCCCGGCGGCCGCTGCGCGCCATTCCCAGAGCCCGGGCCCTGGTGAGGGCCCGGTACGCCACCGCCCGCTCGGCCCGCAGCGCGGCCACGGGATCGTCGAGCCCGGCGCTCCCGGCACCGTCCCCGCCGCCGTCTCCGTCCCACAGCTCCAGCCCCGCCTCGGCCTCGGCGAGCGCGCCCGCGTGATCCCCGGCCCGGGCCTTCTCCGCGCTCGCGGCGGCATGCAGCAGCACGGCGGAGGCGTCGACCTGGTCCTCCCGGAGCGCGAGCCGGTACCCGGTGGGCGTACTGGCGATCACGTCGGCCCCCACCCGCGCCCGGGCCCGGGACACCAGGATCTGCAGCGCCTTCGTCGGATTCTCCGGCTGCTCGTCCGGCCACAGCCCGTCGACCAGCCTCCCCGTACTGCACCCCCCACGGTGTTCACCGGCGAGCAGCGCGAGCAGCCCGCGCAGACGGGGGGCGGTGATGTCCTGCCCTTGGCAGGAGACCGACGACAGAAGGGTCAACTCGATGGCCACCGCAGCAGGTTAGCCAGCACCGGCTCGGGCCGACACGTCAGCCGACCCGCACCACCTGGAACCGCCGCCCCGGCCGCTCGGTGACCTGGCGCAGCGGCGCCAGGACTTCGATGTACGAGCGGATCGCCGAGACCTCGTGGCAGGGCAGACCCCGCTCGGCGCAGTGCGCCGTCGTCAGCGGCCGGCACTTGCGCAGGAAAGCGTGGTCGACCGAGGTCGTCGTGACCGCGCACTCCCTGTGCGCCGACGGGACGGAACGGACATCCCAGTCGGCACACCAGACCGCCGGCGCACCCCCACCGCGGCTGAGGCGGCCCGCCTTGTCGCAGGTCAGCGACTCGACCCCACTCCCGAGCAGTCGTGGTGCCTTATGGGGGCGCACCCCAGCAACACGATCCGCTAGGCTGTCAGCGGTCAGTCGGCTACTCGATGTGTGCCGGGGAAGGTGTCCACCGGGACATCCCGCCCAATCACGCGCGCGTGTCAGCTGACCAGGGCGTTTGGCTCGCCGTGACACGGATCCCCACCAAGGTTTCCGGCACGGTTTCCGTCAGGCCCCGCCTTCGTAGCTCAGGGGATAGAGCACCGCTCTCCTAAAGCGGGTGTCGCAGGTTCGAATCCTGCCGGGGGCACCAGGCAAAGGGCCCCGGACCGATCAAGGTCCGGGGCCTTTGACATCAGCTTTTGACATCAACGACGGCAGTCACCCACGGTCGGGCCGTCTCTTGAGCAGCCGGTCCATGTGGCTGATCGCCTCCCGTTGCATGTCCTGGACGACGTGTGTGGACTCCATGGTGATGCTGATCTGACTGTGCCCAAGAATCTGCATCACGACGCGAGGCGTTACCCCGGCCGCGGTGAGGAGCGTCGCGCAGCCGTGCCGGGCGTCGTGCAGCCGGATGACGCGGAGGCCGGCGGACTGAGCGACGCGGGTGAACGAGCGGTACACGTTCCGGGGCTCGACCGGAAGACCGGTGCGCGTGGCAAAGACGTAGCCGCCCTCGTCCCACGACTCCCCGCACGCTGCCTAGCGGCGGCCTGCGCATCCGGTGCCAGCGAAGCGGCGCAATGCACATCGCCGGGAGCGGCACCGCCCGACGACGGCGGCCCTTGGACGACTCCAACCCCTTCGCTCCGATCATGGGCACCAGGTACAGCCGGACGTGAGCTTCGTACTTGTCGTACGTGCTGAGCTTGCGACGGGGCTTGATCACGTTGTCCAGACAGTAGGGCAGCCACTCGGAGAGCCTGGCCGAGCGGGTGGGCACGGGCGCGCCCTGGTCCACCGTGTCGAGCAGGTAGCGGCGCTCGGTGTCGCACTCGGCCCAGGAGGGTGGTGGGTTGAGGGAGAGGGCCCCTGTGCGGGATCAGCTCATGCCTATGCACGCATTATGTTCTATGGCATAGTCAATATCAGGGTTCACGAGGAGGGCAGATGGCGCGCACCAAGGGCAGCACCCGGGACCGGATGGTCGACAGTGCGGTCAACCTGTTGGCAACACGCGGCGCGGCCGGGACGACGATCGACGGCGTGCTCGCGGCCAGCGGCGCACCGCGCGGATCCGTTTACCACCACTTCCCAGGCGGTCGCGAAGAGTTGATCACCGTCGCGGCCCGTGCAGCCGGTGAGCGCATGGCCGTGCTCCTCCAAGAGGGCGACAGCCCCGCGCAGCCTCGGCAGGCGCTCGCGCAGTTGGCTGACTTCTGGCGAACCCTTCTCACGGTCAGCGACTACCGGTCGGGCTGCGCGATTGCGGCGCTCACCGTGGGTGGCGGAGAGCAGATTCCGGCGGCTTCCGACATCGCCCGCGAAGTCTTCACCGGATGGCAGAACCAGTTCCGCGACCTGTTGTGCGCGAACGGGTTCGCCGCACCGCGTGCCGCGACGCTGGCCACCCTCACCGTCGCGTCGCTCGAAGGCGCGGTGATCCTGGCCCGGGCGCAGCGCAGCACCGCACCTCTGGACGCGGTCGTCAGCGAGCTCACCGAACTGTTCTAACTGCGACTGGCCCCCCAGACCCCGATGCGCCGCATCCACGCGGTCTTCGCTTCCATGCACCGCCCACCCAGGGAGAAATGCCATGCCCATGCTCGATGTCTACATCCCGACCGGCGCGCTCGACCCGGACGCCGAACGCACCTTGATGGACGAACTCACCTCGATCTTGCTGCGCGCCGAGGGCGCAGACCCGTCGAACGCATTCGCCCGACAGATCTCCTGGGCGTTCCTGCACCGCCCCGAGGTCTTCGTAGCCGGCGCTGTCCCCGACAAGCCGCACTACCGGGTCATCGCGTCGGTTCCCGAGGGCCAGCTCAACGGCGCAGCCAAGAAGCAGCAGCTCGTTGCCGAGGTCACTGACGCCATCGTGCGCGCGGAGGGTGCGAACGACGAGAAGGCCCAGGATCGGGTCTGGGTGTTCCCGCTCGAGATCCCCGAGGGCCACTGGGGTTCCTTCGGCAGCATCCAGAGCCTGGGCAACATCCTGGGCGCGGCCATCGGCGACGCCGACAAGGGCCGCGGCGTTGCCCAGCACCGCATCGCCCAGAGCCGCCAGGAACGCGGCCTCCCCACCGCCTGAGCTACCGGACTTCGTCCTAAAGGCCGGCAGGGAAGGTCCTGCTCGGCACTCTGACCAATTGGCTGCCCGTCCTGCCGCCAGGAGTCATCCGAAGGCAGGGCGGGCGGTCAGACCACGTGACGATTCGGCTGATCTGCTTCCGGCGAGGTCCCCTGGAGGGGGACCTCGGGCGAGCTTTGGACGTCCGTTTCCCCGAAACGAACTCGAAGCCCAACCCCATCGACGCCTACGCCGCCGCCGTCGGGCGGGAAGGTCCAGAAGCCGGTGTCAGACATGCCCGGCACCGTAACGGGTTCCCGGTCTCCTCGAGGTGCACTCACCCGCGCCGGGGCCCGGACCGCTAGGCGTGGTTCCAACACGCGCTTGGACGCACAGGCGCTCCCGGCCTCACCGCCAGGGGCGTCACTGCCCTTTGGATCGACGTGGCACGTCCGGGTGAGTCGCAGTCCCCGGCAGTGAATGCCGCCAAGGCCAGGTTCGCGGTCGTCACGTAGACGTCAGCCGCGCCGAGTGGCCGCGCTGAACGCGGCGAACCCGAACCCAACAGTGGAGACCGGCAATCGGTGGGGAGCCGAATCGCTCCTGGATTCGACGGGTGCTGTCGCTGAGCCGGTCCCTATTACAACCCCGGGCACACTGGTTCGGTGTATTGAGGCAGAATCTCGGGAGATCGAAGGCCTGACGGCAGATAACAGTCCCGGCATGGCCACGGAGCACAGCGGGCGTGGGGGACGGGGAATGGCCGAACCGGAAGTTCGGGGCTTGGCCGCGGGCCGCTATCAGCTGAACGAGCTGATCGGACGCGGAGCCATGGGCGCGGTATGGGCGGCCCAGGACGTGAAGCTGGGGCGTGCGGTCGCGGTCAAGGAGATCCGGGCGCGCGTCGATCTCGATCCCGAAGAATGGCGTCGACGGACGGAGCGGGCGCTGCGGGAGGCCAGGGCTGCGGCCCTGGTCCAGCACCGGAACGTGGTCGAGATCCACGACGTCGTCATGGACGACGACCGGCCGTGGATCATCATGGAGCTCGTGGCGGGACGTTCCCTCTCGGAGGAAATGGCCGGCGGCCGTGTGGCGGTCGGCGATGCGGCTCGCATCGCCCGCGAGGCGCTGGACGGGCTGATCGCGGCCCACGCGACCGGTGTGGTGCACCGCGATGTGAAGCCGTCCAATCTTCTGCTGGCCCGGCCGGACGGCCGCACCGTTCTCACCGACTTCGGCATCGCCTCCGTGGCCGGCGCCGACACCCTGACCGTGCCCGGCGCGATGATCGGCACACTCGAGTACCTGTCGCCGGAACGCGTCCAGGGACTGAGAGCGGTACCGGCGTGTGATCTGTGGTCCCTGGGAGCGACCCTCTACGAAATGGTCGAGGGACGCTCTCCGTTCCGCCGCAACAACGAGTTCGCGACGCTCCAGGCCGTGCTCGACGGCACGTACGACCCGCCGCGCAATGCCGGTCCCCTCAGCGAGGTCATCGACGGACTGCTCACCAAGGACCCGGCGCAGCGGATCACGGCATCGACGGCCCGGTCCCTGCTGATTGCCGCCGAGCGCCCCGACGCGCCGCCGCCACACGGACTCACACTCCGCACAAAGGCGCCGACCCCTGTCGCCGCATCCGCTCGTGTCCCCGGCAACCGGCGGCGATCCGAGTTCGGAACCGGTACGGCCTCCGAGGAACGCCGGCCCACCGCTCCTCCGGACGACCGGCAAAGACCCGTCCGGCCCGAAGACACGGACCTGGCACAGGTTCCCGGTCGCGCCTCCCGCCGCTGGATCGCCCGTGCACTCATCGGCTCGACGGTCATCGCTCTCGCAGCCGCGGGTGTCTATGCCGTGCCTCCCCTGCTGGCCGAACAGTCCCAGACTCCCCCCAGCGGCCAAGCCACACCGTCGGTTTCACCGACAGCCGCCCGCCCCGGGTTCCGCGCGATCAGCGATCCGGCCGGATTCACCGTGGAGATCGGCAAAGACTGGACCGGACCGTATGCGGACAAGCGCCGCATCTTCTACTACTCGGCCGACAAAACCTATGGGCTCGGCGTCCATCTGAATCCGCCTGACGGAAAGGGGGACCCGTATGCCGAACTCTCGGCACAGGACAACGACGGCACCGGCACCTCGGCGGCCGGCGACTATCCGAAATACCGGCGAGTCCGCCTGGAGCGGCTCGAGCACAACGGTGCACCTGCCGCCATCTGGGAGTTCACTTGGTACGACACCGCCTCAGGCGTTCGCCGTCGTTCGATCGATCTGCGGTACACCAAGAACGGGCGGACCTACGACTTCTGGGCCACCGGACCCGACAGCGAAGTCCCCGACATCCGAAGACACTTCGATGCGGCTCGTGAGAGTTTCTCCCCCACTCGGACAAAGCACGGATAGACGCAAGTGGTTCAACTGGAGCTGGTGATCCCGGCCTCAACGGCTGGTCGCGGACCGCACGATGGCCGATGATGTCGCCGTGGGTGTCGTGGGACTTCGGCCGGCGCAAGGGCACTCACGCGTTGAACACGGAGTCCATTTCCTCGATGGAGGAAGGGCCGGGACCGACCGCCGGCAAATGAGCTGACGGGGCGTCCGCAACGGGCTTCGGGTGTGGGCTGTCGACGGCGCGTGGTCGACGGTGGGCCCCACGGCAGGCCGGACCCGTGCGAGACGTTCGCAAGCCCCAGCCGGGAACGAACACCCCGGCCGAAGTGGCCTGGTAGTTTCATGCGCCATGAATTCGCTCGCGTACGACATACGTTTTCGGGCACGCGCGAAGCGGGCCGAGGCATGGGGCTTTCTACTGCTCGCTGCCGCTGTCGCACTATGGCTGTGGTTCGCTGTACTGCTGCTCCTGCCGTACGACTCCGACCGTGGCATGTGCGAGTCGCGGCTGTTCACAGACGGCCCCACAGCCAACTCGGGATCGAGCTTCCGCCAGCCGTGCGCTGCTCAGCGGGACTGGCCCGAACTGCTGGGCATCCTTGGACTGTCGGTGCCCGTGTCCGTCGTGGGAGCGGTACTCCTCACCAGCGGCAGGAGCAGCATCAGGACGAGCGAGCTCACCGCCGAGATCGCCCGACTGAACAAGGCCGCAGACCAAGCAGCCGGCTAGAGGGCCTGTCTTCGTCTTTCGGTCGGCCATCCTCTGGACACCTCGATCCGGGAAGCCGGCCTGAGCCCGGCGCCGAGCCGGGGTGCTGTCAGTCCCCGCCGCTACCGTTCGGCCGTTGACGATCTTCAGGGAGGGTGGCTCGATGGGTGCCAGCGGATGGGACTACGTCACCAGGTACGACGGCAATGTCGAGGCGGCCTTGGCGACTTTGCAGGCCAGGGTGTTTCACGAGGAGTACGGCGACGGTGCCCGCTACCGAAGCCTGGAGAACCTGTACGAGGACGAGGAGTTCATGGGGACAGAGGGCACCCATACGATCCTCGACATCGACAGGGTTGTTGTCACAGATGCCCCGCCGACGCCGTCCGGTATCGCTGACTACGGCACCCTGCGCCCTCTGGCACTCAGTCGCGTGGTGCACCACTTCGGCACAGACCGTCCATCGGTCCAGCAGTACGAGGAGCTCGTTGCTGATGCCAGTGAGGCTGGCCATGAGGAGCACGAGCGGAGCCTGCTCGGCGAGTGTCAGATGCGGTGGACCGGCTATTACGTCGTCCTCTACTCCGATGACAGACCTACTCACCTGGGAATCTTCGGTTTCTCAGGAGATTAGGACTGATCCGGCTTCGACGTGCGCGATGGAGGCGTCGCTGCCTACGCGCAACCGCGCGACGGGCACCGTGACGGGCGGTCTCGACGTCGCGCCTGGCCGGGCGGCGCAGCCGACTACTGGTGTCTGACCACCGCAGGTGAACGGTGCCTGACCAGGTAAGTCGGTCAGGCACCGCTCTCAGGTTGCCTGTCGGTGATCTCGTATCGCCCATGCCAAGGCAAGCAACAGTGGCAAGGGGGAAGTTGGGGTCAGCCCGCGAGCGTGTAGGGGAACTGGGATCCTGCGGAGATGCCGAAGGCCGTCGGACCGGCGCTGATGGCGCCGGAAGTGGTGATCCCGGTGGCCGAGCCCTTCAGGAAGGTGAGCAGGCCGCTCATGTTGTTCTCGCCGTCCGCGCCGATGAACAGATCCGCCTTCTTGTCCTTGGTGACATCAGTAAGCAGCACGGACGTGCCGAAGAAGTCGTTCTCCTCGGCCGCGCCCGGCACCCCCGAGGTGTCCTGGGTGAAGAACTGCGTCCGCGTAGTGCCGGGGCCGGTCGCGGTGCCGTAATAGAGGGAGACGGCTCCGGTGCCGTAGCCGCCGGCGGAGATGTCCTCCGGCTGTCCCAGCACGAGATCGAGGTGACCGTCGCCGTCCACGTCGCCGACGGCGGCCCGGCCACCCGCGCCGTCCGGCAGAGCGGTGGTGGTTCGGATCCCGGCGCTGGAGTTCGTGTACGTGATGGAGGCGGACCATACGGCCGTCCACTCACCGTCGGTGCCGTTCTGGGTCTGTCCGACGACGACGTCACCGTAGCCGTCCTTGTCGAGGTCGCCCGCAGCGATGTCGGTGCCGTCGGGAAGCCTGACCTTCTTCACCGGGGCCGAGGACGAGCCGGTGTAGAGGTAGTTGACGTCGAGGTAGCGCTCGGGGCCCAGCTTCTGATCGCCGCCGACGACGAGGTCCGCCTTGGTGTCACCGTTGACCTTCGCCGCGACGAGCCGCTTCACTCCCCTGGTCCCGCTCGGGAAGGGCGTGGTGAAGGAGATCTTGCCGCCGATACCGCCCGACTTGGTGAAGCCGCCCTTGACGATCCACTGGGTGTTGCCGGAACCACCGATCGCCAGGTCGCGTTTTCCGTCGCCGTTGAAGTCGCCGATGGCGAGGGCGGAACCGAACCAGTCGTGGCCGGACGGCGCCGGGTCCTTGACCGTGGTACCGCCGGACAGGCCGCTCGGCGAGCCCCACAGGATGATGACGGTGCCCGCGTACTCGTCAGAACCCACCTGCTCACCGGGGGCCCCGACGGCGAGGTCGCTGTAGCCGTCGTTGTTGAGGTCGCCGACGGCGATGGACTCGCCGAAGGAGTCGTAGTTCTCGGCGGTGCCCGGGACACCGGAGCTGTTCTGGGTGAGCCGGGTCTTGCGGCCGGGGCCGGTCGAGGAGCCGTACGCGATGCCGACCGAACCGGCCCAGAAGCCTTCCCCGTCGTTGCCGACGTCGGAGAACGGGGCACCGGCGGCCACGTCCCGGTAGCCGTCGCCGTTGAAGTCGCCCTGCAGCCCGGAACCGGCGGCGGAGGCAGGGGCGCTGCCCAGGGCGAGCAGACCGCCGGCGAGGGCGGCCGCGACGGCGCCCGCGAGTGTGCGGCGCTTGGAGGTGTTCAGGGGGTGCTCCTTGGTGCGGTGGATACGGTCGGCGTGGGACGGGGCGACGTGAACCGGCCGGCAGCTCGGGTCCTCACGGCCTGCCTACGTCAGTCTGCGAAGGCCATGCCGAAGTTGTGCCAGGCGTCCGTGTTCGTGGGCTCGGTGCGTGGGGAGTGGATGATCGAGGAGCCTTCGCCGGTCAGGTGGGTTCCAGTGCGGCGGAGGTACCAGACCTCGCCGTCCCAGGCGTTCACCAGCGGCGTCCTCGCTGACCCACGAGAGACACGAGCGTTTGGCGAACAAGAGACCCCTGACAACCTCGAAGAGTTGTACGAGGCCCGGAAGGAATTCTGGGAAACCGCAAGGTCTGGGGAGGGGTGGAAGCCTGCGGGGCCAGCGAGAGTGAGTGCGCCTGCAGAGCACACCGAGTTCTCTCAGCGTGTGGGAGGCCACCATCGACTTGCGATCTTCCGCGGCTGCGGTCAGTGCAACAGCGAGATCAGGACGGCCGACGACCGAGCATCCGGCACGAGACCGCCTCGCACAGTCCAGACAAGAGGAAGCCCCGGACGCCGGCCTGGGCTTTCTCGCCGAGCGGGTTACGGGAATCGAAGCCGCGTGCCGAGCGTGGGAATCATGGGCGGTTCATGGCTGCGATGAAGGACCTGCACTGCCGGCCTCGGTCGGCCTGCCTCCACGCCGTAGAACCATCGCCGGCCGTCGGCGAACACCCGGCGTGGCGCTGAGGCGGTGGCACTCCTATGATCCGCCCGTGATCTTCAGCGTGCGGGTTCTGCCGCGCGCGTCAGGGGAGGGTTTGAATGGTCCTGATCAGAGGGCGGTGGGCCGCGGCGCTGGTGGTGGTCGCATCGATCACCGGTGCGCTGTCCGTGCCGGGACAGGCGGCGGCCTCGCCGATCGCCACGCCCGCGGACTTCAACGGCGACGGCTACCGTGACGTCGCATTGCCCGCACCGGCCGCGACGGTGTCCGGCAAGAAGGGTGCGGGCGCGGTGGTGGTGCTCTACGGTTCGGCGAACCGGGTGTCCGCTCAGAAGCGCGTGGTCATCACGCAGGACACGGCCGGGGTTCCCGGTGCGGCCGAGCGGGAGGACTTCTTCGGGGCGGCGACCGCGCTCGCCGATCTGAACATGGACGGCTATGCGGACCTCGTCGTGGGGACGCCGTTCGAGGACAACGGCACCACGGAGGATGCGGGCACGGTCACCGTACTGTGGGGCGGGCGCAACGGCCTGTCCAAGGCGACCACACTGCCCACCCCTGCAGCCGAAGGCGCCTACTACGGGCTGGACGTGGCTGCCTATCCCCAGGGCAAGACGTTCGCGCGCGTCCTGGTCGGCGGCTGGCACGGGTCGGTGCACTACGGCGGCCCGTTCGGCACCTCCGCCGCCCCCGGCGGCGCGCCGTCCCTGGTGCAGAACGACCTCTTCACACCGTCCCTTGCGCATGTCGCGCTGGGTGACGTCGACGGGGACATGAAGCCGGAGCGGGTGCTGAGCACGGTCCGGCTCGGCGGTCGCAGCGGCGGCGACGTCCTGGTCAACCACGACCCCAACGCCTCGTATGCGCCGCAGCAGGGCGGCGACGGGCTCGTCGCGGCAGTCGGTGACATCAACGGCGACGGTTACGGCGATCTCGTCGCCGGCGATCCTGACGACGGGCACACCACCGCGGCAGACGGTTCGTTGGGCGGCCGTATCTCCATCTGGTACGGCTCCAGCACCGGCGTATCGGCGAACTCGAACCCCGTCCGGATCGACCAGAGCACGTCCGGCGTGCCGGGCACGGCCGAACGCGGCGACGATTTCGGCTCCTCGCTGGCCGTCACCGATCTCAACCGCGACGGCCTCGCCGACATCGTGGTGGGGGCGCCCGGGGAAGCGATCGGCACAAAGACCTACGCAGGAGCCGTCACCGTCATTCCCGGCCGCAGCAGCGGCGCCCTGGGTACTGGCGCATACACGATCACCCAGGACACCCAGAACGTGCCCGGCGGATCCGAAAGCGACGACGAGTTCGGATCATCGCTCTCCGCGGGCGACGTCAACAAGGACGGCCGCCCGGAGCTGATCATCGGCGGCGGAGGCGAGGACGGCTACCGCGGTGCCGTGTGGGTCCTGCCCGGCGGCACCTCCGGCCCGGCCACCAACGGCACCGTCATGATCACCGCAAACTCGCTCGGGCTGAAAGGCGAATCCATCTACCTCGGCGCGGACACGGGGAACTGAGGAGTCCACTCAAGACCCCGCCGGGGCCGGAACTCGGCGGGTCCCTGCCGACATGGGCGGCGCTCAGCCGTCCGTGCACCGGCACACCCGCTCCCGCAGGGCCGCCCGGGTACAGCCATGAAGGCACGACGCCGTCCTCACGGCGTCGACCAGTTCTGCGACGAACAGCGCGCCGAAGTGATCATCTCCGCTGCGCACTCGAACCCGAAAGGGGGGGCCCGAGAGCCCGCCCCTGCACCGTCACCCGACTATCAGGCCTTGGCGTACTCCCAGCCGCCGCAGCTGTACGGGGAGCCGTTGGACGTGTCCTGCAGGCAGGCGCGGATCTGCAGGGTGGTGCCCTCCGCGAAGGACAGGTCCCACTTCCCGACGGTGCCGAAGCCGCCTCCGTGGTAGTACGAGTGGACGGCGGAGCTCGAGTTGTAGCGCCACTGGGCGACAACGCCGTGGCCGTCACTCTTGATGTCGAGGGCGTAGAGGATCTCGCCGTCCTGGGCAAACTCGGTCTTCGCGCTCGGCGAGGAGAGGGCGTTGTAGGCGTCGAAGACGTAGCCGGCGGCCTGTGCCGGGGCAGTACCCAGGGCGAGCACCGACGCGGAGGCCGCGGCTAGCCCGAGGACGGTCGTCAGACGACGGTAGGACGTTCGCAAGGCAGCGTTCCTCCCTTCGGACAACCGTTCGTGCCTGAACTTACCTGAGAGGAAGGGGAGTTGATCGCTGGATTTCCGTGTCCGGCGGGGCGCCAGGAGACAATGGGGCCGTCAGCGTCCGCAAGACGAGAGACGATCTTGTGGCTGGGCCTGTGCGTGACCGGTATCGAAGAGCCGCTTCTGACATCGACGGCTGACGTCAACGACAGCGGACGGACCCGGGCCGCCTCGTCACGAGCGCGAGCAGACCGCGGGGTGTTGGCGTAGCGTCTCGATCGCGTCGGCCCGGACGACGCGCCGGTCTGGTGCCCGCTTTGCCGACAGCCGCCAGGCGCGAGACGCGAGGGCACGGGCGATGCGGACGGTCATTCGGGGTGCCAGACCTCTTCGATGCTCTCCTGGGTGTCTTCGGTCCGGGTGACACGGAAGACCGACACCTGAAGCCTCTCAGTGATGTAGGTGGCGTACAGGCCGCAGGCGATGAGATTGAGGTAGTCGCTCCACACGAGCAACTCGGGGTTGTCGAAGTCGAGGTTCTCGGTGCCGGGGCCGCCTGGGTCGATGCCGCAGACGCCAAGGGTGTGGACGGGGTCTCCGCTGACGTATGTCTCGTCCCAGCCGTCCGCGCTGAGGCGGGGGGCGCCGGGGACGTGGGCGAGATATTTGCCGTAGATGGCGGAGGAGCCCATCTCGACGGCGGCGATGATGCGTGCTTCAGGGTGGGCCTTGGCCTGGGCCTCGAAGGCGTCGTCGAGGTTGAAGGTGTCCACTCCGTTTTCGCCGAAGGCGGGGTCGGTGATGTGGACGGCGCTGCCCCAACAGCCGACGGTGACGAAGTCGAGGTCGTCAGCGGTCCAGGGGTATCCGATTTTGCGGCGGAGCATGGGGGGATGTTCTTCGGCGATACCGGCGACGGTGGGCAGTTCCAGAACTGTCCGGCGGGCGCGCTGCGGGTCGTGGGGCGGGGCCTCTCGGATGGAGTGCTGGTCGTAGGCGACTGGGACGGGGGGATGTATGCGCAGGATCTGAGTGAGGCCGTGGCGCCAGGCGAGGGGGCGGTTCGGGGTCATGGGGCGATCGTAGGGCAGGTGTACGTCCGGCACAGCCGAGGCGACACTCCGTCAAATGGCTTGACTTGACAAGGAGTTGAGACCTCGGGTGTGTCTTTGGCCGCGTCATGTCACGGGGGCTCACGCCGCCCTGAACCCGGCACCGTCGTGGTCCGCGAGGACAACGGCGGCATCCACATCCAACCCGGACGGCGGCCCCGCCGACGCCGGCTCCGACACCCCCGTCGGCCTGGTGTACAGAGTCCTGTTCAGCGGCTCGGACCTCACCTCCGCCAGCCGTGAATACCGCCGCCACGTGGCCTGGCTCCCCCAGCGGGTGCCCACCTCGCGGCAGTTGACCGCCCGTGAGTACGTGGCATACGTCGCCTGGCTGAAGGGCGAGAGCCGCTCCCAGGCCTGGGAGCGCGCCGGAGCCGCCCTCGACCAGGTCGGCCTCGCCGAGGAGACCGGGCGGAAGACGGCCAGGCTCTCCGGGGGCCAACTCCGCCGTGTCGGCATCGCCTGCGCCCTTGCCCACGACGCGCGCGTCATCCTGCTGGACGAGCCGACGGCCGGGCTCGACCCTCACCAGCGCACGGTCTTCCGCGACGTGCTGCGGGAGGTCGCGGCGAAGACCCCGGTGCTCATGTCGACACATGACATCGCCGACCTGGCCGACGAAGCCGACACCGTCACTCTCATGGACGGCGGCCGGGTCCGCCACCACGGCGGGACCCAGAGCTTCCTCGACCACGCACACCCGGAAGCCACACCGGCCCGCCGGGCCGAGTCGGCGTACTCCGTCCTCATGCGGCTGGGCGGCTCGCGGTGACATCGCAGCACCTTTGGTTCCCGGCCCCCGTCGCGCGCCCGGGCTCTGAAGGGGGAAGCGTTGGCGCACCTGCCGAGCCGGTGGTCACCGCTTCCGCTCTGCCGGCTCGAACGGGCCGGACTCGGGAGCTGCGAAGAATTCGACGTCGGTCCTTGGGCCGGCAGCTGAGCCCTCCAGGCAGAGCCGGCCGTCCCTGACGCGCAGGTCGATGAAGAACAGCGTGGTCGCGCCGGACTGCTTGAGGTCGTGGATGCGTTCGATCAGCCAAGGCGCAGATTCCTGCCCGGGGGAACAGTGTCCGAGCGCGTCCGCCCTTCCGGGGCGGGCGCACTGTTCGTCGTGGCCCCTGCCGTTGACCGTGACGGGCGAGTCGGCCATGTCACCGGCCGGCGCGCGCCGAGCTCCGGAGCCCTCCGCCAGAGAGCCGCTCACAGCAGTCCGAGTGCCGTGTCCGGCCGGCAGTGGCTGCAGGCTTCGACTCCGTCGGTCAGCGCCCGTACCGCCTGGTCCCGCTCCAGTGTTTCGGTCCGTTTCCCGGCCATGTGGCAGCCACCGGTGTGTACCGCGACGGGGGGCGCGCCCTGGCCGATGCCGCGCTCCAGCATCCAGTCCGGTACGACGTCCGGGAGCGGGCTGCGGCGGTGGATCGCGGCCTGCTGCTCCTGCCGCACGATGGCCCGCTGCACCGCGGCCAGCTGCAGCCGCAGAAAGGTCTCCACGGTGCGGAGACGGGGCAGGTCGGGCGGCAACTCGGACACATGTTCGAGTATAGGCTCGAGGGCCTGGTGAGGTGCACCGCAGCGGGGTGTCCGACGGCAGCGAACCTTGAGCGCGGTGCCGTCGAACCCGTGACGGACGCACAATCGTGTCACCGAACTCGGAGCACGAGGCACTGACGGACGCCGGGCAGGGCAGAATCCTGGGCTGTGATGATCACCGCGCGTGCACTCAACCGGGCGACCCTCAGCCGCCAGCTGCTGCTGGAACGTGAGCCGCTGACCGTGCCCGCCGGGGTGCGGCGCGTGGTCGCGCTCCAGGCGCAGCACCCGGCCTCGCCGTACCTCGCCCTGTGGAACCGGCTCACCGGTTTCGCCCCGGCCGAGCTCGACGCCGCCTTCACCGGGCGGTCGGTGGTCAAGGCGACCCTGATGCGGATCACCCTGCACGCCGTGCATGCCGAGGACTACCCGGCCTTCCGTACGGCGATGCAGCCCACGCTGTACGCCTCCCGGCTCGGCCCCCGCTTCGCCGTCGCGGGGCTGACCCCCGCGGACGCCGACGAGCTGGTGCCGGAGCTGCTGGCCTTCGCCCGTCGGCCCCGGACCTCGGCAGAGATGCAGGCGTGGGCCGAGGAGCGGCTCGGTGGCGAGAAGAAGGACGCGGCGTGGTGGGGGCTGAAGGCGTACGCGCCGCTGCACCACGCCCCGACCGACGCGCCATGGTCATTCGGCCTCCGGCCGTCCTTCGTCGCGGCCGGAACCGGTCCCATGCCCGCGGGCCGAACGGTGGAGCCATTGGCGCTGCGGACCCTGATCCTGCGCTATCTGGCGGGCTTCGGGCCCGCGTCGGTCGCGGACGTTGCGCAGTTCGCCATGGTGCAGCGGGCACCCGTCCGCGCGGCGCTCCGCGCTCTGGACGGGGCCGTCGAGCAGCTCCAGGGGCCGGACGGCTGCACGCTGTTCGACCTCCCGGGCGCCTCCCGGCCACCCGCCGAAACCCCCGCCCCGCCCCGGCTCATGGCCATGTGGGACAGCATTCTGCTGGCCTACGCGGACCGCAGCCGGGTGATACCCCCGGCCTACCGCCCTTGGGTGATCCGGCGCAACGGCGACGTACTGCCCACCCTGCTGGTGGACGGCCGTGTCGCCGGTGTGTGGCGCCCGGCGCACGGCGGCATCGAGGCCACGGCCTTCCACCCCCTGTCACCCGCCGTCTGGGACGGACTCGCCGCGGAGGCCCAATCCCTGACGGCTCTCCTCAGCGACCGCGAGGTGGCGGTCTACAGCCGTTACCACCACTGGTGGACAAAGCTCCCCGAGGCCGAGGTACGAATGCTGTGACCAGCGACTTCGTCGCTCAGACTTCGCTGACACACCCTCAAGGTCCGCTGCCGCAGGACACGAGGCGCCGATTCGGCGCGAGCGCGATGCGCATCCTGGCGGGATGAGGGAGGCCCGGGCCACCGCGGGTTCGCTCCTGGTCAGACCCGCTCACCAGGAAGGTGCCGTGGCACGGAGACAAGTCCGTAGATGACGAGCACGGACAGGGCCATGGTGATCACCGACCACAGGGGGAACGCGGAGAGGAAGATCAGCTGGCCGACCATGCAGGCGGCGGCCAGCGCGATGCCGGTGATCCGCGCGGCCCTCGAGCCCACGAACACTCCCAGGGCGGCCAGGATCTGCGCAATGCCGACGATGATCCACACCCAGCCCCAGGCGGAGTAGTTGAAGAGGAGCAGCCGGTTGCCGTGGTCGGCGGTCGTCTCGTAGTAGCCGTGGTCCAGCAGGGCCACGAAACCATTGATGATGTCGAACAGGCCGCTCAGCATCAGAAGGATCCCGGCGAACGCCACCCAGTGCGATCGCTCGAGCGGCGGTACGACCGAGGCGTCCGATTTGGCTGATTCTGACTGCATGCATCCCACCACACCGGGCAGGCGGAGGCGGCGCAACAGGTGATGAGCCGCCGGGGTGAGGTGCGGCCTCCCGCTACGGCGCACCCCGTGCGTCACGATTCCCGGCATCTCCGACGGGACGCTGCGCAATCCGCAGTCCGGCCGCTGCCCCGACGTGACCGGGGGGAACTCGGCGGACGGCATCCGCCACAGGTCCCTGCGTCCTGCCGGACGGAGGGGCCTGCCGGAGGGGCCTGTGACGATGTGGGCGGTGCAGCCCAGCCCTCGGTCACCAGCAGTCGGGGTCGTCGTGGTCGTGATCGTCGTAGTCGTGGTCGTGGTCGTGGTCGTGGTCGTAGTCGTGGTCGCGGTCGCCGTGCCCTCCACGGCCCCCACCGCCGTCGCCACCGAAGTCGCCGTAGCAGTCCGCGTCCGGCTGCGGGAGCGTCGGCACGACGGTCCCGGTGGGCGGGAGCGAGCGGGACGGGGTCGGCGCATTGCCCGTGGCCGACGAGGGGGTCCGCTTCGGAATCTGCTCCGCGCGGGGCGCCGGCGGTGCGGGCTTCGAGGTGCGTTCCCGCCCGGATGGGGCGGCGACGGGGCTCGAGGACGGCGTGGCGCCCGAGGGTGCCGCCGGGACGATCAGGTTCGGGCGGCCTCCGAGTTCCATGTCCACCGGCGGGGCCGCCGGCTCGACCGCGGCGCTGCCGGTGCCGGTGCCGCCGGCCACCAGGACGAGGCTGGTCATCAGCGCGCCGACCGCAAGCGCGGCCCCCGTGCCCAGCACGGGCTTCCCCACTCGGGGCGACAGGGCAAGGCGCCCCGCGATCGTCCAGCCCCGATCACTCGGGCGGTGCCTGCCTCGCACCCGCACGGCATCCACAACGCACCTCTTCGAAACAGTCCTTGCGGGCGTGCCGTGGTGCACACCCGCATCGCTCACAAACCGTTGGCGGACACTATGCAGGAAGGTCGTACCGACCGGGAGGCATCACACATGACCAGGAAGGAATCACGGAAAGTTACCCCGGGTTCGGCCTCCGCGACCCCGAACTCGCCCGTCAGACCCGGCAGTCCGCCCGCATCTGAGCGGCTGCATGATGCTGGGATTCGCGGCCTTGGCCCCGGTTCTGCCCGCGGTCGACCAACTGGATCGTGAGCTGCTGATCCCGTACCGGAATCTTTTCCACGATCGCGCCCCTGCCCCGCAGCTCCACCTGGTCGATCTCGAAGGACTTGATGGTGCTGCCCGCGTCGTCCGGGTCCGCCAGCACGTTGTACGTCGTCGGTGCGCCGGCCACGTCCTCGGGGCGCGGGGCCTTGGGGATGATCACGGAGACCGAGCACGTCTCGTATCCGCTGCCCACGTACCAGGACCAGGTGGCGGTGCCGTCCTTGTCCTTGGTGCGGCTGCCCGACATCGGGATCGCGGTGAAGCGGCCGTCACAGCCGTTGCCGCTGTGACCGCCCGTGTTGACGGTGTACCAGCCGTCGAAGCCGTCGCGGAAACGGCCACTCTCGATGTACCGTCCGCCGCCGCTGCAACCGGGCCCGGCCCAGGCCGAGTACAAAGCCCTGCGCGAGCGCTCCGTCCCGCCGCCCGGGCGCTTCGGCGGGGACGCGGTCGGCGACGGCGACGGCGATTCGGAGGGATCGGCCGAAGGGGGCGTGGTGGGCTGGATACGTTGGGGTGCTCCGCCCAGACCGCCGATGTCGCCCAGGTCGCCGGCGCCGCCCGGTACGCCGTCGCGGCCCTCGGACGCCTCGGCGGCCGGTTCCCGTTCACCCCCGGACAGCCCCACCGCGGTGGCCCCGAGCGCCAGCACCGTCAGCCCGACTCCCGCAGCGAGCAGGACTCTTCCCGCCCTGGACAGCCGGGCGACCCGCATCAGCAAGGTCGGCCTCGCGGCCGGGCCGTGCCACGCCGCCGTGGGGTCGCTCACAGCGGCCGTCTTTCCGCAGCGGCAGGTCATTCCGGGCAACAGCAGTGCACTGTCGCCGCCGCATCGTTCGCATGCCATGTCGCACCTGACACCAGTAGACCGACTGCCCGGTATGCCTGCATCACAGGCCGGGCGGTCCCACTATGCAACAGGGCCAAGGGTCCAGGTAGGTGTTAACGCGGGTAAGGACTACCGCAGTTCATCGGGGCAGGGCGTTCCGCGCAGCAGCTGGTACGGAGCGGCCAGTCTGTACACCCCCGGCCGGGGCGCGAGCAGTTCGGTCCACTCGTCGCCCTCCGCGTCCTGGTCCGCCTGCAGCAGACACCCGTGCAGATTGACGAAGTCCCTCGGCCCGTCCTCGCGTTGCTGCGACGCCAGCGTCTCCTGCGGGCCCGCCACGCTCTTGCCGTCCTCGTCGACGATGCTCAGCCACGGCGAGTACGGCACCCGGATCAGCACCCGGCCCGCCGACTCCACCCGGATCGTCATCCCGTCCGGGCCCGCGTCCTCCACGGTGGCCGACGGGGTGGCCAGCGGCACGGGGTCCTTGACGGCGAACAGCTGCCAGTTGGAGTCACCCCAGATCCGCTTCAGATACGGCTGCCCCTCGCGCACCAGCTCCGCCTCGCGCACCGCGCCGCTGGAGTCGGGCGCCCCCTCGGGCAGCACCACGTAGTGCACGGCCCACCGGTCCAGCCAGGCGCGGTAGCTCTCCGCGGTGAGGACGTTCTCCTCGTCGTAGAAGAGTGGGTTGCGCTTCATGTCCGCCTGGCGGTTCCAGCCGCGGGCCAGGTTGACGTACGGGGCGAGCGCGGACGCCTCGCGGTGGCTGGAAGCCGGGACGACCTCCACCCGGCCGCGCTCGGCGTGCGCCTCCTGGAGGCGGTCGACCAGCGGCGCGAGCTCACGGTGCCAGGAGGCCGTCGGGGCGGTGCGCACGATGTCGTCGACGCCCTTGAAGCCGATCCAGAAGTTCAGCCCCGCGACCGCGACCACGAGCGCGTACCACTTGCGGGAGCGCGGGACGGCGTACGGGAGGGCGGCGAGCAGCACCACACCGGCGAAGAGCATGGCGAGCCGCGACACGTTCGACCCGATCTGGGAGTCGAACACCCACGTCAGCAGCGTGCCGACGGCGTACACCGCGGCAGCGGTGCGCACGGTGCGCCAGGGCTTCGGCACGAGGACGAGAACGAGCACCGCGTACAGGAACGGCAGCGACAGCGTCGCGATCGACATCGGCTGCGTACCGGAGAAGGGGAACAGCCAGGCCGACAGCGCCACGACGAGGACGGGGGCCAGGCCGACGGCGTACGCGCCCGGGCGACGGCCGTTCAGGAACAGCGCGGCGGCGACGACCCCGAGGAACAGGCCCGCGACCGGGCTGCCCGCGGTGGCGAGTCCGGCGAACGGGACGGCGACGGCGGCCTTCGCCCAGCGCCGCGTACGCCAGCGGTACGGCCAGCAGAACACGGCCGCGACCGAGCCGAGCGCGAACATCATGCCGAGGCCGAACGTCACCCGGCCGGAGAGCGCATTGCACAGGAACGCGAACACGCCGGCGAGCGAGCAGGCGACGGGATTGCGGACGGCCCGCACCCGCACCAGGATCAACGCCGTCAGGGCGGCCGAGACCGTGCCCGCGACGATCATCGTCGTACGCACACCGAGCGCCCACATCACATACGGGGACACCACGCTGTACGAGACCGGGTGCATCCCGCCGTACCAGGCGAGGTTGTACGCCGAGTCGGGATGGCGGCCGACGAACTCGGCCCAGGCGTCCTGGGCCGCGAGGTCGCCGCCGCTGTTCGCGCCGAGGAAGAACCACAGCAGATGCGCGAGCGCGGCGACGGCTGTCGTGAAGGCGATGGGGTGACGCGTCAGCCTGTCGCGCAGGCCGCGCGCGAAGCGGGGGGCGGCGGGCCCGGTGGGGGCCACGGGTTCCCTCGGACCGCCGGACTGCGGCTGCGCGGGAACTCGTATTCGCGGCCCGGCGCTGGTGCCGCTCCTGTGCGTCGGCTCGGCGGTGGTCACCTGCGGCTCTCCCCGTCTTCCCGTGCTGTCGTCCTCCGCACTGGCGCCCGGCGTTCAGGGCGCGTTTCATCGCTTTGAAGACGTGATTCATCGCGGTGAGGTTGCGTCGGGACGCTAACACGCGGGCGTCCCGGTCGCCCGGGACGCCCGCGGAGTGCGCCAGGGACCTTCCGGCCTGGCCGTGTCCGAGACGTCCCGGCCGGCGCGCGGCGCCCGGCACGCACCGGACGCCGCGCACCCCGCCCTGGGGGCGGACGGCGCTATGTGTCGGACACGGACTATCCGACCCGGGTCAGCTTGGCGCCGAGACCGGGCTCCGCCAGGTCCCGCTGGAGCTCGACCGGCGCGGAGACCTTGCCGGGCCCCGAGCCGACCGTGACCTCGCCGACCTCCGTGCCCGCCTTGGCCGTGTGCGGGATCTTGGCTTTACCGCCAGAGATCTTGATCTGGACCTTCAGACCCGCCCAGCCGACCGCCTTGAGGTCCTCGGTGGCGACGACCGGGGTACGGCCGCCGAGACCGTCGTCGACATAGCCGACGACCTCTCCCTTCTTGACGACCGTGGTGGAGGTGACGCCCTGCTGAGCCGCCTGGATGACCTCGATGCTGTAGTCGATCGCCAGCTCGAGCTTCTTCCAGAGCTGGTCGGCGTTCTGCGCACCCATCACTATCCCGACGATGCGGCGGGGCTTGCCGTCGACCAGGGCGTTCGCCGCCCAGAGCAGATTGCCGCCGGCCGGGGTGGAGGAACCGGTCTTGATGCCGCCCACGCCGTCCAGCAACAGGGCGCGGTCGTTGTTGTTGCGGATCGGCTTGGCGAGGCCGGGGACCGTGGTCTGGGTCGTGTTGACGATCTCCCGGAAGATGTCGTTGTCCATGACAGCCTTGGCCAGTTTGAGCTGGTCCTGCGGGGTGGAGACGGTGGTGGCCTTCAGACCGCTCGGGTCGGTGTAGGTACTGCCCGTCATACCGAGGTCCTTGGCGGCGTCGTTCATCTTCTCGACGAACTTGGCCTCGGAGCCGGCGTCCCAGCGGGCCAGCAGACGCGCCGCGTTGTTCCCTGACGGGATCATCAGCATCTGGAGCATCTGCTTCTCGGTGAACTGCTGTCCCTGCGAGATCGCCGCCGTGGACTCGTCGTCGATCTTCGACTCGTCCTCGGCCTGCTTGTCGACAGTGATCTTCGGTCCGACCTGGTCACCCGAAATGGGGTGGTCGCGGAGGATCACCCACGCCGTCATCGTCTTGGCGACGCTGGCGATGGGGGCGGGCTTCTGGGCGCCGTACGTTCCGAGGCTGCCGACACCCACGACCTCGGCCGCCCCCTGGCCCTCACTGGGCCAGGGAAGGCTGAGCTGCCCGCCCTCGAAGGTGAACGTCTCCTGGGCCGAGAGCCCCAACTGGGGTTCGGGCAGCGGACGGACAAGCTGCACGACCGCAAAGACGATCAGCAGCAGGACGGCCAGCGGGGTCCAGATCTTGATGCGTCGCACCAGCGTGCGGACGGGAGTCTGGGGCGGCGGCGGGGTGTTGGTGAGCTCGGCGAGCAGGTCGAGCGGGGGCAGCGGCGGCATGGGCTGCTGCTTGGTGCGCTCGGACTCGGCGAGCGAGACGGGCGCGGCCGGCTCGGCGGCGGGCTTGGGAGCGGCGGGCTTGGGAGCCGTGGGCTCTGCGGTCGCGGGCCTGGGCGCCGCCGCGGCGGATGCCTGCGCGTCGTCGCGTCGCAGCGGCACGAACGTACTGTCGCGGCGGGCCTTCGACCCGCCCTCGGCGGGCTCGGGCGTCTGCCGCGCGGGCTTGTCGGACTGTGCCGGCTTGGGTACCGGAGGCACCTTGAGCGCGGTGGTGGGCTGGTCGACGGCGGGCCGCCGCAGCGACTTGAAGACGGCTGTGGGCTGATCGACGGGACCGCGCGAGGGCTTTGCGTTCGCAGATTCTTCGTCGCCCTCGCCGTCCTCGCCGGAATCCGAGGAAGCTTTCTTCTGGGCCCAGGAAGGCCGGGGACGTTCGTCATCGGAGCCGTCGGTGTCGTCCGAGTCGTCCGAGCCGTCCGAGTCGTCGGCGGCGTCCTGGGGGCCGGTCCGGTCGGCGTCATCGGCCGCGGCGGACGCGTCGCCGCGGTCGCTCGACGACGCGGAGCCGGGCTCGGGCTCGCCTTCCGCTACAGCTTCCGCATCCGCGTCGGCGTCGGCGTCGGCCGGGACCGCCGCACGAGCGGCCTCGTCGGCGTCTGCAGACGCCTCCCCGGGCTCCACCGGGACGGCACCCTCCGCCTCCGTAAGGGGCTCACGCGCCGCCTCAGGGGCTTCGGGTGCTTCCGCTTCGGGTGCTTCGGAGATCGGACCGTCGGCGGGCGACTCGTCCGGCGCGGAGGTGGCCGCCGCCGAAGCGTCCTTGTCCGCGGCAGAGGCACTCTCGCGAGGAGTCGGCCCGGTCGGACCTTCCGCCTCCGCGGACGCCTCGCCGGTGGTGGCGTCATCGGCGGTGGTGCCGTCTGTGACGCCGCCGGAGGTCACCGCGTCGCCGTCCGAGGCCGACTCCGGCTCCGTCTGCGTCCCCGTGCCGGAATCGCGCTCGCCGGCAGCAGGAGCCGCCCCGGGCGCCTCGGAGTCCGTGGCGGACCCCTCCGGCGTCTCGGCAGGCTCATCGGCGGCCGACGCTCCCTCGGCCGCCGCCGGAGTCTCCTCGTCCTCGTCCGCCGTGGCCACCCAGGCCGCAACCGCCGCGCGCAGCCGTGCGTCGTTCCCGGACGGAGCCGGTTCGTCGGTCGAGTCGGCGGAGGCAGCAGAGGAGTCGGGCTCCGCGTCGCGCGGGCGCGTCGTGAAGACCGCCGTCGGCTGGTCCACCGGTTCAGTCCTCGGGGTCGCCTGGCGGAACACGGCGAGTCGCGGGTCGCGTTCGCCCTGAGTCGTCTCCCCCGACGACTTCCCCTGTTCCGACCTGTCGGGGGACTCGCCCGCCACCGTGCCTCCTCCATGTCGTTACGAGTGCCGTCAGCCGACGACCCGTGGTGTCCGAAGCCTCTACCAGTGTCCTGTCTGAGCGCTTGGCTCCCGTGCTAGACGAGAACGACATACCTCCGGTTCCCTGACAAAGCACCCGGGCACTCTCGACAGACCAATGTGAGAGGGGTCACCCTGTCATTCATCCACGCGGGGAGGCATGGATGGGCAAGAGCCGCAGAACACTTCCGGAAGAGCTTCTGCTGCTCGCTCTGGACCCGACCACGGGTACCACAGCGCAGCCGCAGTCGCTCGACCTCGGCCTGGCCGGTGCACAGCTAGTGGAGCTGGCTCTGGCAGGACGGATAGCCCCGGACGGGGATCGTATCGCCGTGGTGATGCCACGGCCGACAGGAGATCCGACTTTGGACTCCGCACTGGAACTGCTGCGCAGGCGTGGCAGTCCGGTTCGGGCGGTCCACTGGATCGGCGGACCCCGGCTGGGGCTCCGTCAGATTTACCTCTCGCATCTGGAGCGGTGCGGCATGGTGCATGCCGTGGAGGGCCAGATGTGCGGAGTGCTGCCGACGACTCGCTACCAGGCGACGGAGACGGCGATCAGCCGGGACATCAGGGCCCGGCTGGACAGTGCGATCCGCACCGGCGTACCGCCGGACCCGCGGACCGCGGCGCTCGCCGCGCTGGCCCACGCGGTCGGTCTCGGCAAGCACCTGTACCCCGGCAACGAAGGGCGTTCCTCGAGATCCCGCCTGCGGGACCTCATCAGGCACGACCCGATGGGCGGCCTCGTGGCCCACGCCGTGATGGACGTCCAGAACGGTGCGGCCGCACAGCCGCGCCGCAGCCCTGCCCCCGGCGGTGGACGCCAGCCGGGTCCTGTGCCGATGCAACCGCGCCGCGGGAGCATGGCCCGCGTCGCCGCGCACTGAGCGCGGCAGGCAGGACAGGACGGGCAGTACGGTCAGGAAAGGCAGGACAACTGCACAAGCACCGCCGCACCGACGTCCCCAAGGCCCGGTTCGGGAGCCGCACAGAACGCGCGGGACAGCCTGAAAGCTGCCCCGCGCGTTCGCATGCGCAGTGAACGCCTTCGCGCGTGTGGCCATTTGGCAGCGCAGCGGCGACCATTGGTGGCAATCTGCTGAACAGTAGATACGCACAGCTACGCAGTCGGAGGTGCAGTCCCTGTGGCGTCCAACGTCAATCCCACCGTCAGGAGACGCCGATTGGGTCAGGAGCTGCGCCGGCTCCGCGAACTCAAGGGCATGACGGCCGAGGAGGTGGCGGAGCGCCTGCTCGTCTCCCAGTCGAAGATCAGCCGACTCGAGAACGGCCGCCGCTCCATCAGCCAGCGCGATGTCCGCGACCTCTGCGGCGTGTACGAGGTCGAGGACCACCGTATCGTGGACTCGCTGATGCAGATGGCCAAGGATTCGCGCCAGCAGGGCTGGTGGCACGCCTTCGGCGACATCCCGTACAGCGTCTACATCGGCCTGGAGACGGACGCGGCGAGTCTGCGCGTCTACGAACCCCAGGTCGTTCCCGGTCTGTTGCAGACGCGCCAGTACGCCGAGGCACTGATCGCCGGCGCGCTGCCGGAGAGCGGGGCCACCGACATCGAGAAGCGCGTCGGCGTCCGGCTGCGCCGTCAGGAGCGGATCCGGGACGACGAGCATCCGCTGCGGCTGTGGGTGGTGATCGACGAGTCCGCGCTGCGCCGCGTGGTCGGCGACAGGCAGCTGATGCGCGAGCAGCTGGAGCATCTGGTCGAAATGTCGCAGCAGCCGCATGTCACCGTCCAGGTGCTGCCTTTCGAGATGGGCGCACATCCGGGCATCAACGGCCAGTACGCGATCCTCGAGTTCCCCGACGCGTCGGACTCCAGCGTCGTCTACATCGAGGGTGTGACCAGCGACCTGTATCTGGAGAAGGCCAACGATGTGCAGAAGTACAGCGTCATGTACGAGCATCTGCGCGCCCAGGCTCTGAACGTGGAACAGACCCGGCAGTTCATCGCGGGCATCGCCAAGAAGTACGCGAACGGCGGTCTCTGACCGGCCCGGGGAATCGCTCCGCACGCTCTTCAGAGGGCGGACGCCGCGAGGCGGAACGCAAAATACACCACGCCCACCTCGCGGCGTAAGAGTCGAATGGAATATGCCACCCGGTCGAGTGAACGACTGTCTCACGCACCCAGGGCGGCGAGTAGCGTCGATCACGCCAGCAAGAACGTTGGCGCACATCACACCACTTGCCGAAGCGGAGCGAACATGGCAATCATCCAAGGCGCCACCGAGGCCTGGACCAAGTCCTCGTACTCCACGGGAAACGGGGCGTGCGTAGAGGTCAAGTCCCCTGTTGTGCAGAGCATTTCCGTTCGGGACTCCAAGGTCCCGGCCGGCCCGACCATCACCTTCGTCCCCGCGTCGTGGACAGCGTTCGTCAACGAAGTGGGTCACGGCACGCACGGCCTCGACTGAGCCGCTGCAACCCGACCGGCAAAACCCCGTCAAGAAGTGCAGCGCAGATACGACTGGAGCCCTCTCGACTGGTCCGCCGTCCCGGCCGAGGGGGCTCGGCCATGCCCGGGCTGCCGACATCGAAGTCCCCCACCCCCGCTTCCGGCTCAGCGCAGTTGGTCGACGTAGCGATCGGTACCCGGGACGGTCGGGATGAACGGAGCGACCAGCTCGACCCGTCCGAGCCCCGAAGCCCCGACCGCGGCGTCGAGACCGGCGAAGGCAGTATCCCAGTGTTCCCTCGGGTCCTCCTCGAGGAACCACAGCAGCGTCAGCCGGGTGTCGACCCCCTCCACCTGCTTCACATAGGTCATCCGGTCGCCGGGGAGCGGCGTCGGCCGGAAGACGGTCACCATCGCCGCCGCGGAGCCCGGGCCGGCGAGCCGCTTCGGCAGATGCTTCGCGCGTAGCCACTCGAGCAGTTCCGCGCGTTGCTCGGGGCCGTCCGCGTCGACGACCTGGACCACCAGGCCGGCGTACGGGTGGTCGAGCGCGTGATGGTCGCGCGGACCGGCCGCTCCGTCCCGGTAGACGGTCGCCTCGTGGTCCTGGAAGGCCGTGAAGACGTGCGTGCGCTGCTGATGGACCCGCCCGTCCCGGTTGAGCCGCTTGTTGATCCCCACGGTCCACTTCATGTGGTCGGCGTAGCGGCCCTCGGTGATCCAGTACGTCGAGATGTAGCAGCCCGCCGTGACCGGCTGCGCGACCGCCGACTTCTCCGGATAGCGCAGCAGTTGAAGGTCCCTGGTGGCAACCCAGCGCCGCCCGGCGAAGATCCAGGGCATCGCCATCGCGCCCGCGTAGAAGTGGTCGTCCTCGTACCAGCGGTTGTAGGCGTACTCCTGGCCGGGATGCGGTTCGACCATGGTGATCAGGGCGTGGCCGGGCCGCACCCCGTACGGGCCGACGCCGGCCAGTTCCGCGTACACCTCGCTGCGCGTGTCGTCTTCGGTCATGCCGACTCCCTTCCTTCCTCCGCCGGACGCCCCTACTCTGGCGGGCCGTCAGATGATTGGCCAGAGGCGGGAGGCACCGGGATGCTGCTGCAGGGGAAGACCGTCATCGTGTCCGGTGTCGGCGCCGGTCTCGGGCACCAGATCGCGGCGACCGTCGTACGGGAGGGGGGCAACGCGGTCCTGGGCGCCCGTACGGAGGCGAATCTCGCGAAGTCCGCCGCCGAGATCGACCCCGGCGGCGGGCACACCGCGTACCGCGCCACCGACATCACGGACGAGACGCAGTGCGACGCGCTGGCGGCTCTGGCGCTGGAGCGCTTCGGCCGGATCGACGCCGTCGTCCATGTCGCGGCCTGGGACAGCTACTTCGGCGGCCTCGAGGACGCCGACTTCACGACCTGGCAGTCGGTCGTGGACGTGAACCTGCTGGGCACGCTGCGCATGACCCGCGCCTGCCTGCCCGCACTCAAGGAGCGGGGAGGTTCGGTGGTCGTCATCGGTACGCAGTCGGCGGTGGCCGCGCCCTCGCAGGTGCGGCAGGCGGCGTACGCGGCCTCCAAGGGAGCTCTGACCTCGGCGATGTACTCGCTGGCACGGGAACTGGGCCCGTACCGGATCCGGGTGAACACGGTGCTGCCCGGCTGGATGTGGGGGCCGCCGGTCCAGGCGTATGTGCAGTTCACCGCGCACACGGAGGGGGTGCCGGAGAGCGAGGTGCTGGGCCGGCTCACCGAGCGGATGGCCCTGCCCGAGCTGGCCACGGACGGGGACGTGGCGGAGGCCGTCACCTTCCTCGCGTCCGACCGGGCGCGGGCGATCACCGGACAGTCGCTGCTCGTCAACGCGGGCGAGCTGATGCGGTAGACGCTCCCCCTTCCTCCCTCAGGGCCGCACGGGCCGGTACTCCGTGCGGCCCCCTTTTGCACCCTTCTACCGGTCATGAATGTGAACTCAGGTCAACAACTCGAACAATTTTACGCGCTCTTGACTCTTCGACGCGTTGTCGTGGCCTCACACATGGTCACACCATGAACGGCGTTCACAAGACGGACCCCTTGGAGGGGGCATGAACAGTCTCGACTGGGCCGTGCTCATCGGCTACTTCGGCGTGATGGTGGCGATCGGTATCTGGTCCCACAAACGCGTCGAAGACGTCAGCGATTTCTTCACGGCCGGCGGCAAGATGCCCTGGTGGCTGTCCGGCATCTCGCACCACATGTCGGGATACAGCGCGGTGATGTTCACCGGCTACGCGGCCATCGCCTACACCTACGGCGTCACCTCGTACGTCACCTGGTCGTTCCCGATCGCCATCGGCATCGCGATCGGGTCCCGGCTCTTCGCCCCACGCCTCAACCGGGTCCGGGCACGTCTGCACGTCGCCTCGCCGCTCGAATACCTCAAGAGCCGCTACAACCTGCCCACACAGCAGGCCCTCGCCTGGTCCGGCGTGCTGCTGAAGATCGTCGACGTCGGCGCCAAGTGGGCGGCCATCGCCACACTCCTCTCGGTGTTCACCGGTGTCTCGCTCAACATGGGCATCCTGATCACGGGCGCGGTCACCGCCGTCTACTGCACCGTGGGCGGCCTGTGGGCGGACGCCCTCACCGAACTGGGCCAGTTCATCATCCAGTTCGTCGCCGGAATCGCGATGCTCGTCGCGGTCATGGCCGAACTGGGCGGATTCGGCAGCCTCTGGAACGTCTGGGACGAGCCCGAACTCAAGGGTCACACCGAGCCACTGGCCGGCCCGTACATGATGGTGTTCCTGATCGCCTACCTGTTCATCAAGACGTTCGAGTACAACGGCGGGATGTGGAACCAGGCCCAGCGCTACATGGCCACCGATTCCCCCAGGTCCGCCGAACGCTCCGGCCGGCTGTCCGCACTGCTCTGGCTGATCTGGCCGCTGGTGCTGTTCTTCCCGATGTGGGTCGCGCCGCTGATCATCAAGACGGACGTGCCTGCCGACAGCTACGCGCTGATGGCCGAGCAGCTCCTGCCGCACGGTCTGCTGGGCCTGGTCGTCGTGGGCTTCTTCTCCCACACGATGGCGATGTGCTCCTCCGACGCCAACGCCATCGCGGCCGTCGTCACCCGCGACATCATGCCCGCGGTCTCCCGCAAGGTCCGTGAGTGGGACACGCGGGCCGGACTGCTCGCCGCGCGCTGGGCCACACTGCTCTTCCTTGGCCTGTCCATGGCTATCGCGACGCAGGTCCACTCGGACTTCTTCGGGGACATCATCACCGTTGTCATCAAGTGGGTGGCGGGCCTGATGGGTCCGATCGCGATCCCGCTGATGCTCGGCCTGCTCCCCTGGTTCCGCAAGAGCGGCCCGACGGCCGCGCTGCTCAGCTGGAGCCTGGGCCTGGTGGCCTTCTGGCTGGTCAACTATCCGATCAACTGGAACGTCGAGGGCGGCGTGCCGCTCCAGTACCAGGTCTCCGTGCCGCTGGTCGTCTCCCTCGTCCTCTACATCCTGATCGGCTACATCAAGCCGGAGGACACCCCGGAGCGCGACGACGTGCTGGCGAAGATCAACAACGATGACGACGGCGGTGCGTCCGCCGCCGCGCGGGTCCCGGCCCAGGCGGGCGCCACCGAGGCGGGCGACGCGCAGGTGGCCGGCCGTGAGGGCGCCGGCAGCTGACCGGTCCGTACCGAAGGGGCCCGGCTGCCGAGGAGGGTGGCCGGGCCCCGCCCGTGTCCGCGCCCTACGTCAGTTCCGCCGCGCCCCGCGGGTAGCGCTGGAGCCACCCTGGGGCCGTTGTCGTCGGGCTGTGCAGGGCCGGGCCCTGGGTCATCTCCATCGCGAAGTCGTCCGCGATCTCCAGCAGCGTGGAACGGCCCTCCAGTTCGCACAGCCAGGCCGGCGGCAGCGCCGTCTCGCCGTGCAGCGCACCCAGCAGCGCGCCGGTCAGCGCGCCCGTGGTCTGCGAAGGCCCGTCGTGGTTGACCGCGAGGCGCAGGCCGTGGCGGATGTCCTCGCCCACGAGAACGCAGTAGACAGCGATCGCCAGCGCGTCCTCGGCGTTGTGGCCCTCACCGAGCGCCGCGATTCTCGACGGGCCCGGAATGCCCTGCCGTACGGCTCCGAGCGCCTCCTTGAGGCCGTCCGTGACGGGCTGGTGCCCGGGGCGGGCCGCCAGCAGGGCGAGCGCCCGCTGCACCGAGGCGTCGACCGTCTCGCCGCGGGCGAGCCCGTGAACGATGACGGCGAACGCACCGGCGGCGAGGTAAGCGGTCGGGTGACCGTGCGTCTGCGCGGCGCACTCGACGGCCAGCTGGCACACCAGTTGCGGTTCCCAGCCCACCAGCAGTCCGAACGGCGCGGACCGCACCGCCGCGCCCGCGTCCCGGGCGGTCGGGTTCTTGGGCGCCGCGAGGGTGCCCATGTTCTCGTCGGCGAGCCCGGTCACCGAGGCCCCGGAGGGGTCGCGGCGGCTGTAGAGCCACTCCTCGCGGGCGAGCCAGCCGTTGTCCTTGCGTCGCTCGTCGGGACCCCAGTCGCTCTGGGTGGCGGCCCAGCGCAGATACGCCCGGTGCAGGTCGGTGGGCGGATGCCAGGCACCGGTGTCGCGGCGCACCTGGGCGCGGATCAGCCCGTCCACGGTGAACAGGGTCAGCTGTGTGGCGGCGGTCACGGCGCCGCGGCGGCCGTGGACGGGCACGAAGTCGGTGGCGCCTTCCGGCCCGTGCGCGGCCCGGATCTCGTCCAGGGTGAGCGCCGCGACGCCGGCACCGAGCGCATCGCCGACGGCGCCGCCGAGCAGGGCCCCGCGCACCCGGGCGCGGAAGTCCTGCTGCTCGGCACGGCCCCACACGGCCGTGGTTGCTGCGCTCACCGTGCCCCTTCCCCGATGTCGAACGAACACTGCCCGGCGCAGCACTGTAATCGAACGAGCAGGAAGGCTCCTCCGGCCTCATGTGCCTCAGGTCGCGAATCGGACGCCGCCGGCCTCTCGCGGTGGGCGGCGGCAACCTGCGGGAGAGATTCAGAGCCGGCGCCCGGTCGAGGCCGACCGGCGCCCCGGTCCGTCCGCCGAGTGCTTCGTCCGCCATCGCCCGGCTGTCCGAGGCCCGGACACGGCGCGCCTGGGGCTGTTCGTCGGTTCCTGTGCCGCCGGTCCGGGCGCACACGCCGCACCGGCACCCGTGCGATCAGTCCGGCAGCAGCGGCAGCAGCTCGGGCAGATGTCCGTCGGAAGCGAGGGCGGCCTGTTGCCGCTCGGCCGGTACCTCCCCGTACAGGGTCGTCCGCGGCCTGGCCGGCCGTCCGGCCGCCTCCGCGATGGCGGTGAGGTCGCGCACGGATCGGTACGAGCCGTAGCTGGAACCCGCCATCCGGGAGATGGTCTCCTCCATCAGGGTGCCGCCGAGATCGTTCGCCCCGGACCGCAGCATCTGCGCCGCGCCTTCCGCCCCCAGCTTCACCCAGCTGGTCTGGATGTTGGTGATGTGGGGGTGGAGGAGCAGGCGGGCCATGGCGGTGACGGCCCGGTTGTCCCGGATCGTCGGGCCGGGCCGGGCGATTCCCGCCAGATACACGGGCGCGTTGGTGTGGATGAAGGGCAGCGTCACGAACTCCGTGAAACCACCGGTCTCCTGCTGGATGCGGGCGAGCGTACGGAAGTGGCCGAGCCAGTGGCGGGGCTGGTCGACATGGCCGTACATCATGGTGGAGCTGGAGCGGATGCCCAGCTCGTGGGCGGTCTTGACCACCTCGATCCAGGTGGCGGTGGGCAGCTTCCCCTTGGTGAGGACCCAGCGGACCTCGTCGTCGAGGATCTCCGCAGCGGTCCCCGGGATGGAGTCGAGGCCCGCCTCCTTCGCCGCCGTCAGCCACTCGCGGATCGACAGCCCGGTCCGGGTCGCGCCGTTGACGACCTCCATCGGCGAGAAGGCGTGCACATGCATGCCGGGTACGCGTTCCTTGACCGCGCGCGCGATGTCGAAGTACGCCGTGCCGGGGAGGTCGGGATGGATGCCGCCCTGCATGCACACCTCGACCGCTCCGACGTCCCACGCCTGTTCGGCGCGGTCCGCGACCTGGGAGAGGGAGAGCGTGTAGGCGTCGGCGTCCGTGCGCCGCTGGGCGAAGGCGCAGAAGCGGCAGCCGGTGTAGCAGACGTTGGTGAAGTTGATGTTGCGCGTGACGATGTAGGTGACGTCGTCACCGACGACCGATCTGCGCAGTTCGTCGGCGATCCGGGTGAGCGTGTCGAGCGCGGGCCCGTCGGCGTGCAGCAGCGCGAGGGCCTCGTCGTCGGTGAGCTTGGTGGGATCGTCGGCGGCCGTGGCGAGGGCCGCACGGACGTCCGTGTCGATGCGCTGCGGAACCATGCCGGGTACGGCGGCCTCGCGCAGCGCCTCCCAGTCCCCGTACACCTCGTCGAAGTCGTCGCGGCGGTCGTGCGTCCGGCCCTCGGTGTCGATGCTCCGGTGCAGGTCGGTGCGCCCGGTGGCGGTGAACGCCTCGTCGGGCTCCTGCCAGGGCAGCCCGGCGGGTGTGACGTCCTGGCGTGCCAGACCGGTCTGCGGGTCGGCGAGGGCCCGCACGTGCGGGAGCAGGCGGGGGTCGAGCCAGGGTTCGCCGCGCTGGACGAACTCCGGGTACACGCAGAGGCGTTCCTCCAGCCGGAATCCGGCGGACAGCGACCGGGCCGCGAGTTCGTCGATCTGCGGCCAGGGACGCTCGGGGTTGACGTGGTCGGGCGTGAGCGGGGAGACGCCGCCCCAGTCGTCGATCCCGGCGTCGATGAGCCGTACGTACTCGTCGTCCACGAGGTTCGGCGGGGCCTGCAGACAGGCGGAGGGCCCCATGATGTGGCGGGCTACGGCGACGGTGGCGACCAGCTCGTCCAGTTCGGCGTCCGGCATACCGCGCATGGCCGTGTCCGGCTTGGCGCGGAAGTTCTGCATGATCAGTTCCTGGATGCCGTGGTACGCACGGGAGATGCGGCGCAGCGCGAACAGCGCCTCGGCCCGCTCCTCGTACGTCTCGCCGATCCCGATGAGCAGCCCACTGGTGAAGGGGACGGACGAGCGGCCCGCGTCCTCCAGCACGCGCAGCCGTACGGCCGGCTCCTTGTCCGGCGACCCGTGGTGCGGCCCCCCGGGCTCGGACCACAGGCGCTCGGCCGTGGTCTCGAGCATCATGCCCATCGACGGGGCGACCGGCTTGAGGCGCTGGAAGTCCGTCCAGGACATGACACCGGGATTGAGGTGCGGGAGAAGTCCGGTCTCCTCCAGGATGCGGATCGCCGTGGCCCGTACGTACGCGATGGTGTCGTCGTAGCCGTGCGCGTCGAGCCACTCACGCGCCTCGGGCCAGCGGTCCTCGGGCTTGTCCCCCAGCGTGATCAGCGCTTCCTTGCAGCCCGCTGCGGCCCCGCGGCGGGCGATGTCCAGGACCTCTTCCGGAGACATGAACATCCCGTGCCCGGCGCGGCGCAGCTTGCCCGGGACGGTGACGAAGGTGCAGTAGTGGCACTTGTCGCGGCACAGCCGGGTGAGCGGGATGAAGACGCTCTTCGAGTACGTGATCACCCCCGGCCGCCCGGCCGCCTCGAGCCCGGCGTCCCGCACCCGCCCGGCGGACGCGGCGAGGTCGTCGAGGTCGGCGCCGCGTGCCTGCAACAGCACGGCGGCCTCGGCGACATCGAGGGCGACCCCGTCCCTCGCACGCTTGAGCGCGCGGCGCATGGCGTTCGCGGTGGGGCGCCCGGGCTGGTCTCCGGCCTGGTCTGGGGCCTGGTGATCCGTCATGCAGCGAGCATACGAGCGCGGGCAGACAGGCCGGTGCGCAGGCCGGACATATGACCTTGATCCGGCTGAGTACGAGTGCGCAGCGGACTGAGCGGTAATGCCCATGCGGCGCGCCCGGACGGGGAAATAATGTCGCGGCCATGACCAACGCCGACACCGACACCGACGCCGACTTCGAGGCTGACCAGCGCGACCGACTCGACCAGCCGGCCGAGTTGGACCTCGACACCCCCATGCCTCCCGCCGGGACCACCGTCCGCCGCGCGCTGGGCGTCGCCTGGTGGGTCTTCCTCGCGGTGATCGCGACACCCGTGCTGCTGGTCCTCGGTCTGATCGTCACGTACGGAGTGGAGAGCGCGGTACCGGAGGACTACCCGACCGTGGCCCGCGAGGACATGGCGCGCCGGATCACCGACGGCTCCCAGGACGCGTACGAGGTGCTGGGCTTCGACGAGGTGGTGCCGGCGGGCGCCCAGAACTCCCTTTCGGGCGATCACTGCTACCCCAACGGGCTGGAATCCGTCGCGGACACGCCGGTCGCGGACGCCTACCGCCTCTCGCACTCCTGGACACTGGCCGGGATCCCGGAGACCGAGGCGCTACCCGCTCTGCGCCGCCTCGAGACCCATCTGAAGGAAGAGGGCTGGCGGATCAGGGAGTTCCAGGAGATCAAGGGCTTCGACGGCGAGTGGGAGCTGCGCGCGGAGCGCGACGGCGCGACTGAGGAGGCGGGCATCGACCGGATGGTCTTCACCTGGATGCGGGAGGGCGGACGCTTCTACGGGGGCAGCCACGGCGGGTGCGCGTACGAGCCGGCGGGGAGCGACCTGTCGGCGGACGACATCGCGCCGGAACTGGGGCCGAAGCGATGATGATCGAAATCCTGGAGATCCTCGACGCGCCCCGTGGCCTGGTCCGTTTCGCAAGCCCGCTGGGCACGGCGTGGGCCCGCTGGCGGGACAACGCCGAGCCCGCGCCGGGCCACTACTACGTGGAGCTCGACATCGCGGACGAGATCGACGCATGGTCCGCCTCCGGCGGCGAGGCCCGGCTCGAGGGCGACGACACACTCGCCGGCGTCGCGGTCCTCGGTTCGATCGAGCACGTGGACGAGGACGGCATCGCCTGGCTCCGCCTCGGCCCGACGACCACGATGGTGGAGTTCGCGGCGGGGGTCCCGCTGCCCCGGCTGGGCGAGACCGTGGAGTTCACGGCGCCGGTGATCGACCTGTGCCCGTACGTCCTGTGACCCGACGCGCGTGGCCATGTCGCCTGGTGCGCCTGTGCGGCGGCCCACGTGCTGCGGCACGAGTCGCAGTGTGTCGGCACGCGGGCCGTACCGCACGGCCTTGGCTTCGACAGCCGGCTCTCGATTCCTGGCCCCCTCCGGCGTCACCCCTCCGGATCAGGTCGGCGCCCTCCCCGCGTGTCCCGGTGACGGCCGCACGGTACGTCGGCAGGGTCGAGACCATGAAGACGCCACGACCTGCCGCCCTGGTCACCCTCGCCGTCGCCGGGATTCCGGGAGTCGCCCTCCTCGTCGCCGGGATCGAGGCGTCGTTCGGGGCGAGCCCCGTCCAGGCGCCCAGGGTCACGTCGCCCGCCGAGTTTCCGGTGAGGGAGGTCGCGGACCGGGTCGTGACGGAGGGTCAGAGGTACTGGGCGTAGTCGTCCAGGACCCGCAGCACCTCCAGTTCGCTCCCGGGCGGCAACTGCAGCACCACCTCCTCGATGCCCTGTTCCGCGTAGTGCGCGAGCTTGCCCGGTGAGGGCAGGACCGCGTACGGGACCACCTGGAGCGCCTTGGGGTCGCGACCCGCCGACTCCCAGACGTCCCTCAGCACCGGGACCGACTCCGTCAGGCCGCGGCCGCCGATCGGCATCCAGCCGTCCGCGTACTGCGTGATGTGGGTGAACAGCTGCGGGCCCGCCGCGCCGCCGACCAGGGTGCGCGGGGCACCGCCGGCCGGTTTCGGGTACGCGAAGGATGCGCGCACCGACCCGTACTCGCCTTCGTACGCGGTCGGTTCAGGCGCCCACAGCGCCCGCATCAGCCGCATCCGGTCCAGGACGAGGTCGCGCCGCGTGGCCCATTCCACTCCGTGGTCCGCCGCCTCCTCCACGTTCCAGCCGAAGCCGACGCCCAGCGTGAAGCGGCCGCCCGACACGTGGTCCAGGGTCGCGATGCGCTTGGCCAGACCGATCGGGTCGTGCTGGGCCACGAGGGTGATACCCGTGCCGAGCAGCAGACGGTCCGTCACGGCCGCGGCCTGGGCGAGGCCGACGAACGGGTCCAGGGTGCGGCCGTACTCGGGCGGGAGGTCGCCGCCCGCCGCGTACGGGGTGGTGCGCTCCACGGGGATGTGGGTGTGTTCGGGGAGGTACAGACCGGCGAAGCCGCGCTGTTCCAGCTCGAGGGCCAGTCGCACCGGGGTGATCGTCTCGTCGGTGAGGAAGATCGTGGTCGCGATCCGCATGGGGCTCTCCTCCGTCGTTCGGCACCTGTGGCGGGGACAACGTATGCCGTACCGTCGTCAGACGTCTTCGGTCATGACCGCGTCATCCCGCAAACTCCTGCCTGTGCCCGCTGGTTAACGCCCCGGCAGGAGGGTTCAAGTGCAGCGATTCTGTCCCTCTCGACACCCCGGGGAGCCGACGGCATGTGCAACGACGACGAACACGCGATAGCCAGACGCGCACTGCTCATGACGGGGGCCGCCACCGCCCTTACGTTGGGCACTGTGAGCTTCGCGTACGCCGCGCCGAACGACGAGGGCGCCGACTCCGACAGCGACGACAGCCGGGTGGTTCGCGGCACCCTGCCGCCCGGCTCCCCCGACTTCGTCCATCTGCCCGTCGAAGTACCGCACGGCGTGCGGGAGATCCACGTCGCGTACACGTACGAGCGGCCCGCCGTCCCCGCGGGAACGGCCGGCAACGCACTCGACATCGGCATGTTCGACGAGCGCGGCACGGCGCTCGGCGGCGACGGGTTCCGCGGCTGGTCGGGCGGGGCGCGCACCGAGTTCTTCATCCGGGCGGACGACGCGACCCCGGGCTACATCCCCGGCCGCATCCGCGCCGGCCTGTGGCACATCGCCCTCGGGCCGTACACCGTCGCGCCGCAGGGCCTCTCGTACGAGATCACCATCACGCTGCGGTACGGCACGCAGCAGCCGACACCCAGGGCCGTGTACCCGCCGGAGCGGGCCAAGGGGCGGGGGCGGGCCTGGTACCGCGGGGACTGCCATCTGCACTCCTGGTACTCGGACGGCCGGCGCACACCCGCGGAGATCGCCGAGCTGGCCCGCGCCGCCGGGCTGGACTTCATCAACTCCTCCGAGCACAACACCCATTCGGCGCACGCCCACTGGGCCGACCATGCGGGCGACGACCTGCTGATCCTGCTCGGCGAGGAGGTCACCACCCGCAACGGGCACGTGGTGGCGCTGGGCACCGACCCGGGGACGTTCGTCGACTGGCGCTACCGCGCCCGCGACAACCGCTTCGGGCACTACGCCCGTGAGATCCGCCGGGCGGGCGGTCTCGTCGTGCCCGCGCACCCGCACGCCACCTGCATCGGCTGCAACTGGAAGTTCGGCTTCGGCGAAGCGGATGCGATCGAGGTCTGGAACGGCCCCTACACCCCCGACGACGAGGTCTCGCTGGCGGACTGGGACGGGACCCTGGCGGCCGCGGCGCGGTCCGGCAAGCGCTGGATCCCGGCGATGGGCAGCAGTGACGCGCACCGCCACCCGGATCCGGTCGGGACACCGCAGACCGTCGTCCTCGCCGACGATCTGACCCGTGAGGCGATCCTGGCGGGCATCCGTGCCGGGCACAGCTATGTCGCCGAGTCCAGGGCCGTGTCCGTGTCCTTCGCGGCGGCCGGGGGGCGCGGACGGCACGCGGGCATCGGCGAGCGCCTGCGGGTGGACCGCGACGACCCGGTGACGGTACGGCTGGAGGTCGCGGGCGCGCCCGGCTGCACGGCCCGGATCGTCACCGACCAGGGCGTGCTGCACACGGAGGCGCTACCGGCGGCGGGTACGGGCACGGTGGAGTGGCGCACGACGGCCCAGTACGCGTCGTACGTCCGCGCCGAGGTGCGGCACGCGCCGGTGGTACCCCTGCTGCCGGGGCCGCTGGCCGCGTTCACGAACCCGATCTTCCTGGGGGTATAGCGCGGAGCACAGGAGAGGCGCCGGGGCCGGGGCTGACGCGCTGCCCCGGCCCGGTTCAGCGCGACAGGTTGGCGGCGAAGATCAGGTCGTGGCCGTCGATCCCGGGGCCGTCGAGGTGCTCGGCGCGCGCGAGTCCGGCCCGTAGTGCCACGCGCCCGGAAGCGGTGTTGGCGGGCCGAACCCTTGCGATGAGCGGCAGTTCCGGGACGTTCTGCATTGCCCACGCGGCGACGGCGGTCGCGGCCTCGGCGGCGAAGCCCTGGCCCCAGGCCGATGGAGCGAGGCGGTAGAAGAGATTGAGGATCTCCGTGCCGTTCAGCTCCATGGGCTTGATCCCGCAGAACCCCACCAGCGTGTCGGAGCCGAGGCGTCGTACGGCCCAGTACCCGTACCCGCAGCGCTCCCACTGGGCGTCCCAGCGCCCATAGAGCTCCTCGGCCTCGCCGCGGCAGCCGATCGCGTCGGAGGGATTGTGATGGCAGGCCGCCGGGTCGCTGTGGATGGCGAGGATCGCGTCGATGTCGGCCGCGGTCGGCCGCTGGAGCACGAGCCTGGTGGTCCGCAGCTCCGCGCCGACCACGGGGACCTGGTCACTCACTGTCGGCCTGCTTCCTGTCCGACGGCCACGGCACCCATGGCAACGCCTCGCGCCAGCCCTCCCGTTCGTGCATCCAGTCGCTGATCACCGCGGCGACAGGCCGGGGGCCGATCACATCGCCCTGCCACGGCACTTCGGCCTGGAAGTGCCGGTCCTCGCTGCCCTCGCGGTACTCCACGTGATAACTGAAGTCGTCGTTGAGATACACCTGCATGTAGTGCTCGTCCACGGGCTCCCGGTCCAGCCGCCTGACGATCACGACGCGGTGGCTGAGGTTCATGTCGGCGAGCAGATCGTGCACGGCGTCGTCGGACGGATCGTCGATCGTCCGTCCACCGGGCTCGTTGGCCCGGATCAGCGGCTTCGGCTCTGTCATGACGTCGACTGTACGAGGCCGGTGTGACACGATCGCCTGATGATGAACGTAACCCTTGACGCACGGAAGGGCGGCCACCGCCCGGTCCGTTGAGGTGGCTCGACGAGGCGGTCGCCGACGGTACGGCGGCGACCGCGGGCCACGCCTCCCGTGAGGCGGTGTTCAACGCGGTACATGAGGACCGCGCCGGCCCTGTGGAGCGCCGACTGCTCGAACTGACCGCCGTGGAACCCGCGTCCGTACGCCTCAATGCTCTCCAGCTGGTGTACAGCCTGGTCACGGTCGGCCGCGAGACTTGGGATGCGGCGGTGCAGGCGTCATACGCCCGGCTCACCGACGAGGACGAGGCAGTGCGGCGGCTGGCGGCCGAGCTGTTGACACAGGCGGGGCGGCCCCACCTCGCACTCGCCGCGCCGGACGAACTGACGGACCCCGCCGTGCGCACGGTTCTGGCGATGGGAGTGCCCCCCGAGGCCGCTGAACGGCTGCGCCACGACAGCCTCCCCGCCGTTCGCTTCCTGGCCCACCTCTCGCTCCTGCGGAAGGCACCGCCCGAAGACTGGGCGCGGCTCGACGCGGCTCTCCTGGCCGACGTCGAGGAGGCCGCCCGGCACGTGCCATGCATCGGTGAACGATGGTCGGACACGCTGTGCGTGATCGACCGTGAGGCGGACACGTATGCGCTGGTCCGGCATCTCCTCGGCGAGAAGCGCCCGGTCGCGTTGCAGCGCATCGGCGTCCTGCTTGCCCGGTCGGCCTGTCAGGACTGGCGGGCCGCGCCCGTGGAGCTCCTGCCGCACCTTGTACCGCACGTGGGGCTTCCCGAGGGGGCGGAAGCGATACGCACAGCAATGATCTCGAACGCGGCGGCGCAGGAGCACGCAGCGCTTCTCGCCGGCATCGGTCTCGAGCCCCGCGCGCGGGCGCGCAGGGGGAGGCGCGGGACCCCCGAGGTCTACGACGCCCGCAGTGCCGCCGAGTGCCTGGCTGCCCAGCCCGTGGGCGTCGCACGCTTGAACCGGGCCCCCGAACTCTTCGGCCCGCTCCTCGACGCGGGCCCCCTGACCTTCCGCCAGGCTGCCCAGCTGTACAACCTGACCTTCCGGTGGCCCAACATCATGCAGGCACGGTGCGCCCCGCTCTGGTTCCGTCACGCAGGCGAGCCGGCGCTCCCGAGGCTGCTCGACCTGATGACCCGGCAGCTGGCGTGCAAGGTCGTCGGCGAGGCTTTCATGAGCGGCCTTGCGGAACTGGGCCGCCATGCCCTGCCCGCCGTACCGGCCCTGGACCAGCTGATCGCCCGGCGAAGGCGCATCCCGGAGAACGAGCCTTCCCGGGACGCGGAGACGGAGACGGACGAACGCCTCCTGGCGGCGGCGCGGGAGGCCCGTCACCGCATCCTGACGGACGCGCAAATCTCCTGATTTGCACTGGTTGAACCACATCGAGGTTTCCACGACCCGGGAGTCCAGGACCTGGTGCCCCGCGACGCCAAAGATCAAAGGACCGAGGCAAGAACCTTCCCAACCACCCCCAAACCCCCCGTCACTCACTCGGTCGGGTGATCCGGACCAACTGGGCTGGCGCATATGCCATTTCGCGGTGCAAGCTCAGCCACAGACCACCGCAGACATGTGACGGCCCCCGGCCGGGACTGGCATCCCGATCGAGGGCCTGACCTTCGAGGAAGAAGTCCGCTTCCTGATGGCTGAGCCGCAGCTTAACGCGCCCCCGTGCGCCCCGCCGCCCGTTCCCCTCGTCGGCCTCCGGCACATCAACGTCCGGCACGAGGAACGCTTCGTGGTGATCGGGAACCACCTGGCCCAACACCCCGAACTCTCGCTGACCGCGATCGGGTTGGCCGTCCACATCCAGTCGCTGCGCGCGGGCACAAGAATCTCGATCAAGAAGCTCGCCGAGCGCTTCCCGGAGGGCGAGGTCCGCATCGCCGACGCCCTGCGCGAGCTGGAGAAGCACGGCTATCTGGCCCGCGTGCAGGTGCGGCTCCCGTCGGGCAAGCTGATCACCCAGCGGGTGTCGTACAACAACCCGCCTGCGATGGCGGCGGGTTCGGCGCCGGAGCACGGACCGGAGCCGGTACCGACGCCGGAGCCGGAGCCGGAGACTCCGAAGCCACCCGAGCCGATGCCGACCCGCGCGGAGCCCGAGCCGCGCACGGAGGCACTCGCCGCTCCCGTACTCCCCCCGCCCGTAGCCGTGGCGCTCCTCGCCGACCTGCGGCGGCACGACCCCCGGCTGCTGCTGTCCGAGCGGGACGTACGCCGTCTCGCGCCGGCGGTCGACGCCTGGCTGCAACGCGACATCACCCCCGACGCCGTACGCCGCACCCTCATCGCCGGACTCCCCGACGGCCCGATCCACCACCCGGTGTCGCTGCTCGCCCACCGCCTCGCGGAACTGCTCCCGCCGCCACTCCCCGCAACCCCGCCACCACCGCCGCGCCCGGACCCGCTCCAGAACTGTGACTGCTGCGACCGCGCGTTCCGCGCGGCTGAGCCGGGGGTCTGCCGGGGCTGCGATGTGTCCACCGCGGCCGCTTAGGCCCCTGCACAAGGGGAGCCGCCCGCCGTACTCTGGGAGGAGGATGTACATGGCGTGGATGATTCACCCACATGACCCACATAGAGGTTGCGATGAGCATGACCAACGTCAATCTCGACGACGAAATCCTTGCCGAGGCGATGCGGCTCATGGGGACGAAGACCAAGAAGGACACCATCAACGGCGCTCTGCACGAGTACGTCCAGCGGCTCAAGCGCTTGGAGGCCATGCAGGATCTCGCCGAGCGGGCAGAACGCGGCGAGTTCGACGACGCGATCGAGGCGTACAAGGCGAGGAAGCGCGCATGGAGGGACGAGTGAATCCGGGCTTCCTGATAGACACCTCCGCGCTGTGGGAACTCCTACGACAGCCTGATGTCCGGCTCGCCTGGACGCCTGTGGTCGAGTCGGGCCTCGTGCGGATCTGCGAGCCGACCAGGGCCGAGTTTCTGTACTCGGCGACCGGCCCCGCCCACAGGGACGACCTGGAAGGGCGGCTCAGCGAGATGTTCCCTCTCGCCGGGGTGCCGAGGGGTGCCTGGTCGTGGGTCGACACGGCGCAGTACAAGCTGACGCAGAAGAGCCAGCACCGGAGTGCAGGTCCCTTGGATCTGCTCCTGTGTGCGACGGCAGTGCATCACGGACTCGTCGTACTGCACCGCGACAGCGACTTCGCGACAGTCGCCCGCGTCGTCAGAGACGTCGAGCAGCGCGACATCCGGGACCCGTACCGCACCGTGTGAGGATCGAGCGGGTCGGGCCGCGACCACCCCGCGGACGACCTGAAGCCCGCAGTCCAGGCCATGCCCGCGTTCCCTTACGCTGCACGCCATGACGACCCTGCTGATCTACGACGGCGCGATAGCGGACGATGCGCCCGAGCGGCGTACCGGCTGATTGTCGAACCCCCTGCCGGCGTTGGGGCCCCGACGCCCTTCGGACCGCGCACCCTCGTACTGTGCCGCTGCAACAGACGGCCGGACCCGACACCGCCGGAACGCGCTCCACCGGAAAGGCCGCCGGTCACGGCCTGCGCAGCGCCCCCAGATACACGCCCAGCAGGATCAGCGGAGTCCCCAGCAGCAGGCCCGCCGTCAGGGGTTCGTCGTCCAGCCGTGCCGAGAGAAGGATCGTGATCACGGGGATCACGACGAAGACGTACGCCGCCCGCGACGGGCCCCAGTTCTTGATCACCTGGAGATAGAGGACGAACGTCGCCACCGAGCCCGCGAACACCAGGTACGCCAGGGCCCACCAGGTCACCGCGCGCTCCGGGAGGTGCCAGTCGTCGCCTGCGGCCGCCGACCCTGCGAAGAGCAGCGCCGCCGCGCCCGCCATGCCCACCGCGTTCATGGTCACCGGATGGATTGCGGGGAGCCGGTGGACCAGTACCGCCGCCTCGGCGAAGGAGAACACCGCGCCGAGTATCGCGAGGAACGAGAGCACGGGGACCGATTCCTGCAACGGCGCCCGGGACACCACCGCCACGCCGGTCACGGCGAGCACGGTTCCCACGGCTGCGAGCACCCGGAACCTCTCCTGGCGTTGGGCCACCGAGAGCAGCAGCGCCACGAGGGGCACGAGCGAGAGGATCGTCTGGCCGAGTCCCGCATGGATGCGGACGAGTGCGTAGTACGCGAGGGCGAAGGTGACGCCGAAGTTGAGCACGCCGAACAGCACGGCCCCGGCCAGCGCCCGGCCGCGCGGCCGTTCCAGCCGCAGGGACGCCATGATCACCAGCAGAACCAGTGCGGCGGCTCCGAAGCGCAGCGCGGCTCCCCAGAGCGGATCGAGTTCACGGTTGCTGAAGCGGACGCCGACCGCGTTGCCGGCGCCGAGTACGCAGGCCGCGGCGAACGTGGCCATTGCCGTCCGGTTGGTCGAGGCGCGCATGACTGCACGGTAGAGGGCGGCCCATGGGGTCACCGGGCGCCGACACTCCACGGCCCGCCCCCGGGCGCACCACGGCGGGGGGACGGGCCGGTGACAGGTCAGTCAGCAACCACCAGCGACGGGGTCTCCTTCGTCAGCACCTCGCCCCGGAAGAACGCCGGGCTGCGGCGCTGCATCGCGACCATCAGGACCAGACCGAGCAGCAGCAGGCCGACGCCGATGACGAAGACCGAGCCCACGCCGAAGACCGCGGAGCCGGAGCCGTACGCCGGGTCCCACATGTCGTAGAGGGTCTTGCCGAAGACGGCCGTCAGCAGGACGCCGCCGACGAGCGGGAAGACGCCCTTGATGACCAGGTCACGGCCCGAGCCGCGCAGGTCGTGGCGGAAGTACCAGACGCAGGCGAAGGCCGTGAGCGCGTAGTAGAAGCAGATCATGAGGCCGAGCGCGTAGATCGTGTCGACCAGGACGTGTTCGCTGGCCAGGGTCATCACGGTGTAGAACGCACCGGTCGCGATGCCCGCGACGATCGTCGCCCGGCCGGGGGTCCTGAAGCGCGGGTGGACGCGGGCGTACGACGCGGGCAGGGCCTCGTACGTGGACATCGCGAGCACCGTGCGGGCGACCGGGATGAACGTCGTCTGGAGGCTGGCCGCCGCCGAGGCGAGGACCGCGAGGAAGAGCAGGATGCCGAGGCCGGGGCCCATGACCGGGCCGGCGAGCTCGGCGAAGACGTTGTCGGAGGTCTCCGGGTTGGCGAGGCCGAGGCCCTTGTCACCGGAGCCGACGGCCATCTGGGCGGCGATGCCTGTGGCGAGGTAGGAGCCGACCAGGACGACCATGGAGATCATCGCGGCGCGCCCCGGGGTCTTGGCGCTGCCGACGGTCTCCTCGTTGGCGGTCATGCACGTGTCCCAGCCCCAGTACATGAAGATCGAGAGCGACAGGCCCGCGGTGAAGGCGGCGAAGGACTGGACGGCGAACGGGTTCAGCCAGGACCAGGAGAAGGAGAGGGACGTCTCGAAGGAGCCTGCCTTGCCGAGCGCCATCGCCACGAAGAGGGCGAGGACCGCGAGTTGGAGGCCCACCAGGGCGTACTGCACGCCCTTGGTCGCCGTCATGCCCCGGTAGCTGATCGCCGTGGCGACCGCGATCAGGACGAGACAGGTCAGGATGTGGACGGGCTTGCTGTCGTCCAGGGCCGCGATCGACCCGCTTCCGGTGATCTCGCCCGCGAGCAGCCAGAAGTACGAGGTGGCCACGCCCGCCAGGTTGGACAGGACGATGATCGTCGCGATGACCAGGCCCCAGCCGCACATCCAGCCGATGCGCGGTCCGAACGCCTTCACGGTCCAGGTGAAGGAGGTTCCGCAGTCGGGCATGACGCGGTTGAGCTCGCGGTAGGCGAAGGCCACGAGCAGCATCGGCAGGAATCCGGCCAGGAAGACGGCGGGCATCTGCAGTCCGACCTCGCCGGCTGTGGAGCCGAGGGTCGAGGTCAGGCAGTAGACGGGGGCGACGGTGGAGATGCCGATGACGGCACTGCCCATCAGTCCGACGGAGTTTCCGCCGAGCCCTTTCTCGCGTACGCCGCTCCCGGGGACGCTCCGTACCGTGTCTCCGGCCTGCGGCCGCACCTTCAGCTCAGTCATGGGACAGGACGTTAGGTCCTGCGGTTTCCACATCCGGAGAACGGGAATCCGGTTTCTGGTCAATTGATTCAAAGGGATGGAGCGGCAAATGACTATGAAATGAAGCCGCACGACGCACAAGGATCGGACATTGCGAGGGCGAGTCGCCTATTCCCCAATGTGCGAGAACCGCAGCAACGTCCGATTTGATCCGATTCCAAAATTTCCTCCGCGGGTTTTCGTCCCCGGAAACACGCGGTCCCTCACCCCGGCCACACCACCGCCTGCAGCTCGCTGTACGCATGCAGCGCATACGAGCCGACGTCCCTGCCCACCCCGCTCCTCTTGAACCCGCCGAAGGGCGCCTCCATGTTCCGGCCCACCGTGTTCACCCCGACGCCGCCCGCCCGCAGCAGCCCCGCCACGCGGAACGCGCGCGCCACATCGCCCGACCACACGTAGTCGATCAGCCCGTAGTCGCTGTCGTTGGCGAGCGCCACGCCCTCCTCCTCGTCGTCGAACGGCACCACGACCACGACCGGTCCGAAGATCTCCTCCCGCACCACCCGCATGTCGTTGGTGCAGTCGGCGAAGAGCGCCGGAGCGACATAGAACCCCTTGTCGTACGCGGGACGCCCGCCGCCCACGACCGGACGGGCGCCTTCCTTCCGGCCCAGTTCGACATACGACTCCACCCGGTCGCGGTGCGCCGCCGAGATCACCGGGCCGACCACGGTCCGCGCGTCGGCCGGGTCGCCGACGGTGAGACGGCCGGCGTACGCGGCCAGCCCCGCGACGAGACGGTCGTACACGCCACGCTGGGCGATCACCCGCGTCGGCGCCGTACAGATCTGGCCGCTGTAGAAGGAGAACGTGGTGCCGATCCCCCGCACCGCCGAGTCCACGTCCGCGTCGTCGAAGACGAGCGCCGCACCCTTGCCGCCGAGCTCCATCAGCTGCCGCTTCATGCCCCGGCCGCAGACCTCCGCGATGCGCTGCCCGACGGACGTCGAGCCGGTGAAGCTGACCATGTCGACGTGCGGGGAGTCGACGGCGGCCTCGCCGATGTCCGGCGCGGAACCGGTGACGACGTTCACCGTGCCGGGCGGGGCACCTGCCTCCGCGAGCGCCTCGGCCATGCGGTAGACGGAGAGCGGGTCCTGGGGGGCGGGTTTGACGACGACCGTGTTGCCCATGGCCAGCGCGGGTGCCACCTTGCCGGCGGCGTTCGCCCACGGGTTGTTGTACGAGGTGATGCAGGTGACGACCCCGACCGGGCGTCGCACGGCCAGCGCCCCGAAGACACCGGCCTTCCCCATGGGGCCCGCCGCGTTGATCTGCGGGGGCAGCGGCTCTTCCACCGGCTCCAGCGCGCCCTTCGCATAGCGGCGGAAGCGGGCCGCGCCGACCGCGACCTGCATACCGCGCGCGGTGGGGGCCGTCGCGCCGCTCTCGGCGCGGGCGAGCGCGGCGTACGGCTCGGTCTCGCGCTGGACGATGTCGGCGGCCCGGTCCAGGATCCGGGCACGCTCCTCGGGCCTCGTACGGGACCAGGAAGCGAACGCCTCGCGGGCCGCGGCCGCCGCCTCGTACACCTGGGCGCGGCTCGCCTCGGGCGCGAGACCGACGACCTCCTCGGTGGCCGGGTTGATCACCTCGTAGTGTCCGAGGTCGGGCTCGGTCCACGCGCCGCCTATGAACAGCTTCTGTGCTCCGCTCACTTGGTCGACACCGTCCTCGTGTCACGGCCCGACCGCAGCACGATTCCCGGTACGGCGCCGGTGACCCGGTCGTCCCGGATCGTCTCGACGCCGTTGACGCGTACGGACACGATGCCGACGGCCTTCGCGTCCAGCCGCGGGCTGTCGCCGGGCAGGTCGTGGACCAGGGTCGCCGGACCGGCCTCGATGCGCTCCGGGTCGAACAGGACCAGGTCCGCGTGCCAGTCCTCGGCGATCCTGCCTCGCTCGCGCAGTCCGAAGAGCCGGGCCGGATCATCGGTGAGCATCTTCACCGCCTCCTCCAGGCCGACCAGCCTGCGCCCGCGCAGACAGTCGCCGAGGAAGCGGGTGGTGTACGGGGCACCGCACATCCGGTCCAGGTGGGCGCCCGCGTCGGAGCCGCCGAGCAGGACGTCCTCGTGCCGCCAGGTCTCGGCACGCAGGGCCCAGGACGCCGGGTCGTTGTCGGTGGGCATGGGCCACAGGACGGTGCGCAGCCCGTCGTTGGCGCAGATCTCCACCAGGCACTGGAAGGGGTCCTGGCCGCGTTCGGCGGCGATGTCGCCGACGACCCGGCCGCTGAGGCCCTCGTTCAGCGGCGTGTAGGTGTCACCGATGACATAGCGGGCGAAGTGAGCCAGGCGCCGGAAGACTCCGGCCTCCTTGGAGTCGGCGCGACGCAGCATCCCGGCACGGATGTCGGGGTCGCGGAGCTTCGCGATGCGTTCCGGGACGGGGAGGGAGAGGATCTCGCCCCACCCGGGGATGAGGTTCAGCGCGCAGAAGGTGCCGAGCGACATGTTCATCGGTGTGAGGATCGGCATGGTGAGCGCGACGATGCGGCCGCCCGCCTTGCGGGCCCGTTCGCTGGGGATCAGCTGGCGCGGTACGCGTTCGGGTACGGCGGCGTCGACGGTCAGGACGTTCCAGTTCAGGGGGCGTCCGGCGGCCGCAGTCATCTCGACGAACAGGTCGATCTCGTCGTCCGAGAACTGGTCCAGGCAGCCGGCGACGATCGCTTCGAGCTGGGTGCCCTCGTGCTCGGCCACGGCCTGGGACAGCGCGATCAGTTCGGCGGGCCGTGCGTGGCGGGAGGCGACGGGCCTGCCGTCGCCGTCGGAGTGGGTGGAGGACTGCGTGGTCGAAAGGCCCCAGGCCCCGGCGTCCATCGCCTCGTGCAAGAGCCGTACCATCGCGTCCAGTTGCCCGGAGGTGGGCTGCCCGCCGACCGCGTCCGGGCCCATGACATGGCGACGCAGCGCGCAATGGCCCACCATGAAACCGGCGTTGACGGCGATGCGGCCCTCGAGTGCGTCCAGGTACTCGCCGAACGTGTGCCAGTTCCAGGGTGCCCCTTGCTCGAGGGCCACCAGGGACATGCCCTCGACCTTGGACATCATGCGTCGCGTGTAGTCGGCGTCCTCGGGGCGGTCGGGGTTGAGCGGGGCGAGGGTGAAACCGCAGTTGCCGCCCGCGACGGTGGTGACGCCGTGGTTCATGGACGGGGTGGCGTACGGGTCCCAGAACAGCTGGGCGTCGTAGTGGGTGTGCGGGTCCACGAAGCCGGGGCTGAGGATCAGTCCGGTGGCGTCCTCGGCGGTGCGGGCGGCCTCGGTGACGGTGCCGGCCTCGGCGATGACGGCGATGCGGCCGTCGCGCAGGCCGACGTCCGCGGCGTAGGCGGGGGCGCCGGTGCCGTCGACGACGGTCGCGTTGCGGATGAGGTGGTCGAGCATGACTGGCGTCCCTTCTGTGGAGGGCGGCACGTGCGGGTGTGACCCGGTCGGGGGTGGGTCAGGGGCGTGGCCCGGCCGGGGGGCGCCACGGCCGGCCGCAGCCGTGTGGCCCTCCGGCCGGGCCGGGGCGGGTGGCGGTCCGGGAAGACGCCGCCCGCGATCTGTGGGGGGCTGTTGCCCCGCCCTCCCCCTGTGCCTGGCGGCGCGGGGGACCCCTCTTCCCGAACGTGGGGCTCCGCCCCGGACCCCGCGCCCGGACCCGGGCCTCGGTCTCCCGCAGACGTCGTCCGGGGGACCCCCAGGGGGCTTCACGTTCCGGACCGGCTCGGACACTGAGCCCGTCGCGGCGATCGAGGACACTCCCCTACGCCCTGCGGGCGTGGGAGGTGACCCCGCCCCAGGCCGTACGGGGTCAGGGAGCCTGCCCCCGGTAACGGGAAAGGGCGGGTGGGGATCAAGCCCGTGAGCCCCTCGTCAGGCGCCCGCGGCCTCACGGAAGCGGGTGGTCCGGTGGACCGGATCCGTGTCGATCTGGGGTATCACGTGCTCCCCGATCAGCCTGATCGTCGTCATCGTGTCCTCGTACGAGATCCCGATCGGCAGCCCGAACGACAGCTGGTCCGCCCCCGCCTGCTCCCACCGCTTGCACTGCTGCAGCACCTCGGTCGGGTCGCCGCAGATCATCAGCTCCTCCGCTATCAGCAGTTCGATGATCTCCGCCGTGTACTCGGGCAGCAGCTCCGGCCACCGGGGAACGCCCTCCGGCCGCGGGAAGGTGTCGTGGTAGCGGAAGAGCAGCGACTGGAGGTAGTTGAGGCCACCGCCCACCGCGATCTCCACCGCCTTGTCATGCGTCTCGGCGCAGATCGCCGTCGACGTCACCATCACGTTGTCGTTGACGTACGCGCCGATCGCCCTGGCCTCCTGGACCGCCGTCTTGTACGACTCGACGACCCACTCCATGTCGGAGACCTTCTGGACGCTGAAGCCCAGTACCCCGAGGCCCTTGCTGCCCGCCATGGCGTACGAGGAGGGGCTGCCCGCGGCGTACCACATGGCCGGGTGGGCCTTGCCGTACGGCTTGGGCAGGATCTTGCGCGGCGGCAGCGACCAGTGCTTGCCCTGGAAGCCGGCGTACTCCTCCTGGAGCCACATCTTGGGGAACTCCGCGATGGTCTCTTCCCAGATCTCCTTGGTGTGGTTCATGTCGGTGATGCCCGGCAGGAACCCGAGGATCTCGTGGGACCCGGCGCCACGGCCCGAGCCGAACTCGAAGCGGCCCTCGGAGAGATGGTCGAGCATGGCGACCTTCTCGGCGACCTTGACCGGGTGGTTGACCGGGGCGAGCGGGTTGAAGATGCCCGAGCCGAGGTGGATGCGGTCCGTCGCGTGCGCGAGGTATCCGAGGTAGACGTCGTTGGCCGACAGGTGGGAGTACTCCTCCAGGAAGTGGTGCTCGGAGGCCCAGGCGTACTTGAACCCGGACCTGTCCGCCTGGATGACGTACTCGGTCTCCTCCATCAGCGCCTTGTGCTCGGCGAGGGGGTCGCTCTCGGCTCGCTTGCCGACGTATCCCTGTACAAAGAGCCCGAATTCCAAGGGGGTTCACCGCCATCCCTACGTTTCTGACGGATCGTCAGATGCAATGCACCGACTGTTCCACCGCATGCCTGGAGCGTCAATACCTGATAGAGCGTCAGATAACGCTGACTCCCGCCATCCAGCCGCCGTCGATCACGAACGGCTGGCCCGTGATGTACGAGGAGTCCGCGCCGGTCAGGAACAGTGCGAGCCTCGCCACCTCCTCGGGCCGGCCGACCCGGCCCAGCGGCACCAGCTTGCGGTAGAAATCGTCCAGCGCGCCGGGGTCCGCACCTTCCGGACTGCTCATCGGTGTGTCCACGGCGCCCGGGCACACGGCGTTGACCCGGATCCCCTTCGCGGCGAGCTCCAGGGCCGCGACCCGGGTGAGGCCGACGATGGCGTGCTTGGTGGCCGCGTACGCGCCGACGAGGGCCATGCCGGTGAGGCCCGTGTACGAGGCGGTGTTCACGATCGTGCCGCCGCCGGCCGCCTCGATCTCGGGGGCGACGGTCTTGATGCCCAGGAACACTCCGACCTGGTTGACCTGCACGATCTGCTGGAACTCCTCCAGCGGCGTGCTCACCAGCTCGTTGAAGCGCAGTATGCCCGCGTTGTTGACCAGGCCGTCGATGTGGCCGAAGGCGTCCTTGGCCGCGGCGACGGCGGCGGCCCAGTCGGACTCCTGGCTCACATCGAGGTGGACATGGCGTGCGGCCTCCTCGCCGAGTTCCTTCGCGAGCGCCTCACCCTGGTCGTCGAGGACATCCGCGACCACCACCTTCGCCCCCTCCGCGGCGAAGAGCCGGGCCTCCTGCTCGCCCTGACCGCGGGCCGCGCCCGTGATGAGGACGACCCGTCCGTCGAGCTTGCCCATGCCGGTACTCCTAGGTGTCGAGGTGTGGTGCGACATCGGCGGCGAACGCCGCCATCTGGTCGGTCAGTTCGCTCCGGCTCCGGCTGCGGAACCGCACCTGCATCTGGTCCACCCCCATCGCGCCGTACGCGCGCAGCGACTCGGCGAGCACGTCGGGCTTGCCGGTCAGGGTGCGCCGGCCGACGTCCCAGGCTGCGTCACCGACGTACAGGGGCTCGGTGATCGCGCCGATCTCGATGGGGGCGGTGATCCCCGCGTCCTGCCGCTGCTGGCGCACCTTGCCGATCTGGGCGGGCAGCCTGTCACGGGGGTCACCCTGCGGGAGCCAGCCGTCGCCCTTGAGGGCCGCCCGCCGCACGGCCGCGGGGGACGAGCCGCCGATCCAGACCGGTACCTCGGCCTGGGCGGGGCGGGGGCGCTGCCCGAGCCCACTGAAGGCGAACCGCTCGCCTGTGAAGTGCGGGAACTCCTCCGGCCCGAGGGCGGCCCGCAGCGCGTCGATCGTCTCGTCGAGCACAGCCCCGCGCCGCCCGAAATCCGCGCCGAGCGCCTCGAACTCCTCCTGGACGTGCCCCGCACCGACGCCGAGGATCAGCCGGCCGTCACTGAGGTGGTCGAGGGTCGCGTACTGCTTGGCGGTGACCAGCGGGTGGCGCAGCCCCACGACGGCGACATGACTGAGCAGCCTTACGCGCTCGGTCGCCGCGGCGAGGAAGGAGAGGGTGGCCACCGGGTCGTACCAGACGGTCGACATGGCGGCGGCGAGGCGGCGCGGGATCGCGACGTGGTCACAGACGGCGACGTAGGCGAAGCCGCTGCGGTCGGCGGTCCGGGCGACCTCGAGGAGATCACCCGGACCGGCGGCGGCCTCCCAGGGCTCGGCGTAGATGGTGCTCTGCGACTGGACCGGGAGCTGCATCCCGTACGCCACCATGAGGGGACCCTCCCTGATCTGACGAACCGTCAAAAACCAACGTGCCCATCGTGTTGGCTGACGCCTCATCAGACAAGGGGTCGTACGCTCCGGCCTCTGCGGCCTACCCCAGCAGGGCGTAGACCGTGGACGCACGGGCGGCGGGGCCGTCCGCGCCCTCGGCCGTCATCGTGATGTCCGCGAAGGCCATGCGCTTGCCCAGCTTGGTGATGCGGGCGTCGACGAGGACATCGGCGCCGACGACGGCGCGCTGGAAGCTGGTGGACTGCTGGACGGTGGTCATCGGCACGAAGCCGCCACGGGCGGCCGAGACCGCGATCACGGTCGCCGTGTCGGCTGCGGCCATCAGCGCCTGCCCCGAGAGCGCGCCACCCTCCCGGGCCAGCCGGTCGGTCCAGGGCAGGCGGAGCACGGCGTGCGTCTCGCCCGTCTCCACGGCGCAGAGGCCCAGGTCGAGCACCCAGGGGGCGAAGTTGTCGGCGAGGATCTTGTCGGCTTCGGCGAGTGAGAGCGTCATGTGCCAGATGCTCCCGCACCGGGCGGCGCCCGGGTAGCGGGCGGGCGCGTCTCGGCGGGTGCGGGTGCGGGGCTACTCCTCGGTGAAGATCTCCTCGGTGGAGGAGGCGGTGACGGCACGGACGAGCCAGCGGCTCAGGGTGTCGAGATCGCCGCAGCCGGTGATCCGTTCGCGCGCCTCGTCGGGGACGTCGACGCCGCGCCGCTCCAGGATGACCAGGATGTCCTCTGCACGGCCTTCCGCACGGCCTTCGTCCCGGATCTCTTCCGAAATGGGTGACTTGAAGAAGGACAGATCCACGGCCATCAGATGTCTCCACGGTTCCGGGGCGGCCGGGTGATCAGCCAGGCCTGTGCGATGCATTCGGCGAGGATGTATTTACGGTCGATCATCAAGTGTCTCCGCCGGTGTGCGGATGGGCGCCTGCGCTCATCCTGCGGCGCTCGGGGCCGCAGGGCATTGCCCATGGCACATGCCCCCGAGCTGTCTCAGGGCGAGCCTAGGCAGGCAACTCGTCCCGGATACGTCCGAGTTGGCGATGTTCACCCCCAGGAGTGAGCGGGCTCGCCCGCAGTACGCCGCCACCCGTTCGGATGCGTGCCTGTTGCCCGGTGCGGGTGCGGCCAGTGATATGGCAGTGGGCCTGCCGTCGGCCGGCGCCCTGGACATGGATCACGCCCGCCCAGGAAGGGTCTGCCGATGCCTGGAGTCCGTACGCGCTGGACACGCCGCGGTGCCGTGTGCGCCGCCGGGGCCCTGCTGGTCTCCTCCGCCGTCGTGACCGGGGCGGGCGCGACCGAGCCGGCCCGCGGGGGTGCGCCCGTGGGCGACGAGGAGACGGTGCTGGAATGGAAGCCCTGCGCGGGCGAGGAGCAGCGGGGTTTCGAGTGCGCGAGGGCCAATGTGCCGCTGGACCACGCCCGTCCGGGTCGGCGCACCATCGAGCTGGCGGTGATCCGGCGCCGGGCCACCGACTCCGCAGCACGTGTCGGTTCGCTGTTCTTCAACCCCGGGGGACCTGGTGGGCCGGGGACCGTGGGCCTGCCGGCGCTGTACGCGAAGTTCCCCGAGCAGCTTCGCGAGCGTTACGACATCATCAGCTGGGACCCGCGCGGCATCGGGGAGAGCACCGCGGTGCGGTGCTTCGACACCGCGGAGGAGGCCCTCAGCTGGCACGCGCGCGTTCCCGCCTTCCCGGTGGGTGCGCAACAGGCCGGGTCCTACATCGCGGCGTACGCCGATCTCGCCCGACGCTGCGAGCGGCGCGACCCGGAGCTGCTGCGCCATGTCTCCACCGCCGACACCGCCCGTGACCTCGACCGGCTGCGCCGGGCCGTGGGTGAGCGGCAGCTCAGCTACTGGGGCATCTCGTACGGATCGTTCCTGGGGGCGACCTACGCGAATCTGTTCCCGCAGCGGGTCGGCCGCTTGGTGCTGGACGGGAACGTCGACCCACAGGGCTGGATGACCGACGGTTCGAGGAGCGGGCCGGAGCTGCCCACCTTCCTGCGCCTGGGGTCGGACCTGGGCTCGGCCGACACCCTTGAGAAGTTCCTGGAACTGTGCGGCCGTGCCCCGGCGAGTGGCTGTGCCTTCTCCGCAGGAAGCCCGTCGGCGACACGCGCCAAGCTCTCCGGTCTGTTGCAGCGCATCGTGAAGCGGCCCGTCGGCCCCTGGACGTACGCGAGAACCGTCAGCGAGATCCGCGGCGGGATCTACCGGGTCACCCCGGAGTGGGCCACCCTCGCGAAAACGCTGCAGACACTGTGGGAAGGCCGTACCCCCCTGGAGCCCGCGCCGCCTCCCGGTCCCCTGCGGTATCCCGGTTTCGAGCAGCTCTACGGCGTGATGTGCGGAGAGAGCCCCAACCCCCGTGACCCCGGGGGCTATGCCGCGCTCGACAGCCTCAGCACGGCACGGGCGGGCGACCTCGGGCACTGGTGGACCTGGGCCGGCGAGCCGTGCGCGACGTGGCCGGCGAGAGCCTCCATGAGCTACACCGGCCCCTGGGACCGCCCCACCGCGCACCCGATCCTCGTCGTCAACCCGACCTACGACCCTGCCACCCCCTACCAGGGCGGCAAGGCCATGGCCCGAGAACTCGCCGACGCGCGCCTGCTCACCCTCAACGGGTACGGCCACACCGCCCTGGACAATCCCAGCCGCTGTGTCGGCCGGTATGCGGTCCGCTACTTCGTCGAGGGTGTCCTCCCGCCCGAGGGTGCCACCTGCGGCCAGGACACCCCGCCCTTCGCCACGCAGACGCCGACCGCCGGCGCCGCGGCCGGCGCGCACCGGGCCCCCGCCTCCCGGTGGGGCTGGGAGCGTCCCCAGGCCGCCCGGCCGTGCCCCCTCACGCTGGCCTGCCCGCGGCACTCACTCTTCTGACCGGCGACGGCCGGGCGTCACGCGCGAGAGCCGGGCCACAGCCCGTCCTGCGTCAGGCCCAGCAGTTCGATCGCGTTGCCCCGCACGATCCTGTCCACCACGTCCGGCGCCAGATGGCCCATCTGGGACTCGCCGACCTCCTTGGACTTGGGCCAGGTGGAGTCCGAGTGCGGGTAGTCCGTCTCGTACAGGACGTTCCCGGCCCCGATCGCGTCCAGGTTCCGCAGGCCGAACGCGTCGTCGAAGAAGCATCCGTAGACGTGCTCGGCGAAGAGCTCGGACGGGGGCCGGGTGACCTTGTCCGCCACGCCTCCCCAGGCGCGGTTCTCCTCCCAGACGACGTCCGCGCGCTCCAGGATGTACGGGATCCAGCCGATCTGCCCCTCGGCGTACATGATCCGCAGACCGGGGAAGCGCTCGAACTTGCCGCTCATCAGCCAGTCGACCATCGAGAAGCAGCAGTTGGCGAAGGTGATCGTGGAACCGACGGCGGGAGGGGCGTCCGCCGAGGTGGACGGCATCCGGCTGGACGAGCCGATGTGCATGGCGATGACCGTGCCGGTCTCGTCGCAGGCGCGCAGGAAGGGGTCCCACTCGTCCGTGTGGACGGAGGGGAGCCCGAGGTGCGGCGGTATCTCGGAGAAGGCCACCGCCCGCACGCCCCGGTCGGCGTTGCGGCGGACCTCCGCGGCGGCCAGTTCCGCGTCCCACAGCGGGATCAGGGTGAGCGGGACGAGCCGGCCCTGCGCCTCGGGGCCGCACCACTCCTCCACCATCCAGTCGTTGTAGGCGCGCACGCCCAGCAGGCCGAGTTCGCGGTCGGAGGCCTCGGTGAAGGTCTGGCCGCAGAAGCGCGGGAAGGTGGGGAAGCAGAGCGCTGACTGGACGTGGTTGACGTCCATGTCGGCGAGCCGGTCCGGGACGCTGTACGAGCCGGGCCGCATCTGTTCGTAGGTGATGATCTCGAGTCTGATCTCGTCGCGGTCGTAGCCGACGGCGGTGTCCAGGCGGGTGAGCGGTCGGTGCAGGTTCTCGTACACCCACCAGTCGCCGATCGGGCCGTCGTCGCCGGGCGCCCCCATCACGGGGGCGAACTTCCCTCCCCTGAAGGTCATTTCCTTCAGGGGCGCCCGGACGATGCGCGGGCCGATGTCGTGGTACTTCGACGGGAGCCGGTCCCGCCAGACGTTGGGGGGCTCCACCGTGTGGTCGTCCACCGAGATGATCTTCGGGAAGGTCTCCATGCTGTCACGGTAGCGCCGATCTGACGAACCGTCAGCTATGAGTCGTCAGCCGGTCCGGCGGGACCCGGCCCGCCACCCCGGGGTGACTCCCGGGTATACACGGTATGTATAGTGCGCGGCGCGCACGGATCGGGCGGCGGCACGACGACGCCCGCCGTGCCGCGCACCGACTCACAGGGGGATTCCCGTCATGTCCACAAGGACGCGCAGGACCAGGTCCAGGGTGGCCACCGCGCTCGGCGCCGCATCGCTCGCGCTCCTGCTCGGCGGCTGCGCGATGGAGACCACCTCGCCCGCCGACGCCCGCAAGAACCCGGTGGCCGCCGACGACGCCAGGCCCGGCTCCGGGCGCGGGCTCAAGGCGCCGTTCCCCGGCACCGAGGCCGCCGACTGCGAGAAGGCCAAGTGCATCGCGCTGACCTTCGACGCGGGGCCGGGCAAGGACACCCCCGAGCTGCTGGACCTCCTCAAGAAGGAAAAGGTCCCGGCGACCTTCTTCCTGCTCGGCAAGAACCATGTCCTCAAGCACCCCGACGTCGTGCGCCGCATGGCCGCCGAGGGCCACGAGGTGGCCAACCACACCTGGACGCACCGCCGGCTCGACCAGCTGTCGAAGGACGAGATACGCGAGGAGCTCGGCCGCACCCAGGACGCCATAGCCGACATCACCGGCGACAAGCCGCGGCTGATGCGCCCGCCCCAGGGCCGTATCAACGACGACGTCACCGCCGTCAGCGAGGAGCTCGGACTCTCCCAGGTCCTGTGGAGCGCCACGGCCAAGGACTTCTCGACCACCGACTCCGCGCTCATCAGGAAGCGGATAGTCGACCAGGCGGGACGCGACGGCATCATCCTGCTGCACGACATCTACGACGGGACCGTGCCCGCCGTCCCCGGCATCATCGCCGAGCTGAAGAAGCGCGGTTACACCTTCGTCACGGTCCCGCAGCTCCTCCTGCCGGGCGCCCCGGAGCCGGGAACCGTCTATCGCCCCTGATCAGGGTTGGGCCGGGCCGCATCTGGGCAGGCGCGAGGACGAGGTGCCCTGCTGCTGACGGGGCCGCCTCGCACAGGGCAGACTGTCGAGGGCGATTTCCGGCAGTACGGGGCAGGGAGCAGCAATGGACCGTGACAGCGGGCCTCGCGTACCGAAGCAGCGGGCTCCGATCCAGAGCGACGCCGCCGACCTGCGCTTCAGCGTGCTCGGACCGGTGCGGGCCTGGCGCGACGGGGAGAGCCTGCCCTCCGGTTCGCCGCAACAGCGCGCCCTGCTGGCCGCGTTGCTGCTGCGCGACGGGCGTACCGCCACCGCCGGCGAACTGATCGACGCGATCTGGGGCGAGGAGCCGCCCTCACAGGCGCTCGCCGCCGTCCGTACGTACGCCTCCCGGCTGCGCAAGGCGCTCGCCGCGGACGCCCTGGTCAGCGAATCGGGCGGCTATGCACTGCGGGTGCGGCGCGATGCGCTCGACCTCGCGGTGGCGCAGGAGTTGTCCGGCGAGGCGGACAAGGCGCGTGCCGCCGGGGACCGTTGCCAGGCACGCACGCTGATCAACAAGGCACTGGGCCTGTGGGACGGGGAGCCCCTGGCCAATGTGCCCGGCCCGTACGCCGAGACCCAGCGCGCCCGGCTCGAGGAGTGGCACCTGACGCTGCTGGAGACCCGGCTCGACCTCGACCTGGAGGTCGGCTGCCACGCGGAGGCCGTGTCGGAACTGACCGCCCTGACCGCCGCGCACCCGCTGCGCGAGCGGCTGCGTGAGCTGCTGATGCTCGCCCTGTACCGCAGCGGACGGCAGGCGGAGGCGCTGGCCGTGTACGCGGACACCCGACGGCTGCTCGCCGAGGAACTCGGCGTCGACCCGCGCCCCGAACTCTCCCGGCTGCAGCAGCGGATCCTGCAGGCCGACGCGGAGCTGGCCCGGCCCAGCGAGGAGCCCGAGCCCACACGGACGGTCACCCGTCCGGCGCAACTCCCCGCAACTGTCCCGGACTTCACCGGCCGTGTGGCCTTCGTACGGGAGCTGGGCGCCCAGCTCGCCACCGCCGAGGGCTCGGTGATGGCGGTCTCCGCGCTCGCGGGCATCGGCGGCGTCGGCAAGACGACCCTCGCGGTGCATGTCGCTCACCAGGCGCGGGGGCACTTCCCGGACGGCCAGCTGTACGTGGACCTCCAGGGCGCGGGCAACAGGGCTGCCGAGCCGGAGACCGTCCTCGGCGCGTTCCTGCGGGCGCTCGGCACGGCGGACTCCGCGATCCCGGACACGCTCGACGAGCGGGCCGCGCTGTACCGCTCGGCACTGGACGGACGGCGCGTCCTGGTCCTGCTCGACAACGCGCGCGACGCTGCCCAGATCCGCCCCCTGCTGCCCGGCACGGCGGGCTGCGCGGCGCTGATCACCAGCCGGGTGCGGATGGTGGACCTCGCCGGGGCACATCTGGTGGACCTCGACGTGATGTCACCCGAGGAGGCGCTCAATCTCTTCACCCGGATCGTCGGCGTGGAGCGGGTCGGCGCGGAGCGGAAGGCGGCGCTGGACGTGGTCGCGGCGTGCGGGTTCCTGCCGCTGGCGATCCGTATCGCGGCCTCGCGCCTCGCGGCCCGGCGCACCTGGACGGTGTCGGTGCTCGCCGCGAAGCTGGCGGACGAGAGGCGCCGGCTCGACGAACTCCAGGCGGGCGACCTGGCCGTGAAGGCCACGTTCGAACTGGGCTACGGCCAGCTGGAGCCCGGCCAGGCCCGCGCCTTCCGGCTGCTGGGCCTCGCGGACGGCCCGGACATCTCCCTGGCCGCCGCGGCGGCCATGCTGGACCTCCCGCTCCACGAGTCGGAGGACCTGCTGGAGGCGCTGGTCGACACCTCCCTGCTGGAGTCGGCGGCGCCGGGACGGTACCGGTACCACGACCTGGTGCGGCTCTACGCGCGTGCCTGCGCGGAGAGGGACGAGCGGCCTGCTGCCGGGGTCCCCCATGCCGAAGGCCAGGGGAGGGAGGCAGCACTGTCGCGGCTGCTGGACTTCTATCTGGCGACGGCGGCGCGGGTGTACGCGATCGAGCGGCCGGGCGACCGCACGGTCGCGCATCTGGAGCCGACCGGGCACCCCGGCCACGAGTTCACCTCCGACGCCGAGGCCTTGGACTGGCTGCACACCGAGGCGGCGAACCTGCTGGCCTGCGTGCAGCAGTCGTTGGGGGCCGCAACCCTGCGCAGAGGCGTCGACCTGTTGCTGGCCTGCAAGGATCTCGCCGAGTCCGGCGCGAGTTCGCACCGGTACGAGGTCGCCGCGGTGGCTGCCCGGGATGCCGCGGAGGCTGCGGCGGACGCACACGCGGAGGGCCGTGCCCGCACCACTCTCACGCAGGTGTACAGCACCGCCGGCCGGTTCGACGACGCCGAGGCCGAGGCCTCGCGCGCCCTCGCTCTCGGTCGGGCGGCGGACGATCCCTGGACGGCCGCGAACGCGCCCAACGAGCTGGGCATCATCGCCATCTGCAGGAACGAGCACAGCGACGGGGAGTCGTTTCTCCTCAAGGCGATCGAGGCCTTCCATGCCGATGGCAACCGGCCGGGAGAGGCGAGCGCGCAGTGCAACCTCTCCCGGGTCCTGGTGTCGATGGGCCGTGTCGACAGCGCTGTCCAGCTGGCACAGCAAGGAATGGCCATCTACGACGAACTCGGAATGACCCTGCGGCTCGCCAACGCCCGGTACGCGCTGGGTATCGCCTTGTCCCACGCCGGGCGGCGGGCCGAGGCACTGGACGAACTGCTGGAGGCACAAGAGGTGTTCGCGGAGAACCGCCAGCGGCTGTGGGAGGGAACGGCCTGCTACCGGATCTCCGAGGTCCATCTGTCCATGCTGCGCCCCGCACAGGCCGCGCAGTACGCCGAGCAGGCACTCGCCATCGGGTGCATCGGCGGCGACTGGATGCGTGCCAATGTGCTCACCGTGCTGGGCAAGGCCCTGAACAACCTGGGGCAGACGGGCCGCGCACAGGCCTGCTGGCGTGAGGCGCTGGACATTCACGAGGCCTCGGGCGCCGGTGAAGCCGCCGAACTGCGGACGCTGCTCTCCCCGTTGGCAGCGGCCTGAATCTGCCTGTCCAGGGCGTTCATCGAACGTTTATGGGCGCCTGACACGCTTCTCTCATGGATCCGTCGCGTCGGGGGGCAGGCGGACCGCAATGGGCCCCACGAGCTAGGGTGAGCGGCCCCAAGACGCCCGTTCGGCGACCCTCGGGGGAGTTGCCGAACGGGCGTCTCGCCAGCTGGCACCAACAATTTTCAGGAGTTATGCCATGAGCGAGCCCGCGCAGAACGAAGACCTCACGACGATGGACAGTCACGCGCCGGCCCCGCCCAAGGACGGGGGCCTCACCACGCAGGACAGCCACGCGCCGGTCCCGCCCAAGGACGGCATCACGACCATGGACAGCCACGCTCCCGCACCGCCGAAGGACGGGGGCTTCACCGCCCAGGACAGCCACGCGCCGGTCCCGCCCAAGGACGGCATCACGACCATGGACAGCCACGCCCCGGCGCCGCCGAAGCCCTGACACAAGGCCACACACGACGGGGAACGGCCGCGGCGGCGCGGAGGGGGAGCCGCCGCGGCCGACGTGTGTCCGGAGTCCGGACCCGGAATTCCTCTTTCGGTCATGACCCTTGACACTTGATCAGACATTGCGGAAGCAATGGGACAACCCTCGGGCAAATTCGAAAGGATCTTCCTCCAAAACCGAGCGCAACCGGCCGCTGGCAGTGTGTACTGGCCCAGTCCCGTCCCAGGGACGGCCCCACACCCCTGCCCTCCCGAGGTCTTTTCGATGATCGAGATACCCGACCTGGCCGCCGGTGGCCTGGCCGCCGGGACGCTGTCGGTGACCCTCCTCCTGGGCGGCGGCCTGCTGCGGTCGCGCAGGCACCGCACACAGCAGCGCGCCGAGATCGAGACCCTGCGCGCCCATCTGGACGCCGCCCGGTACGAAGTCGACCGCGCCGCCCAGGCGTTCGCCGCCGAGGTGGCGCATCTGGCCGAGAAGCGGATGCCCGCCGAGGCCACCCGGGCCGTGCACCCGCACATCCAGGTGCCGGGGCCGCTGCGGCCCGAGGTCACCGGGACCGCACTGGACGCCGGAATGGACAACGTCCTCAAGGGACTTGTGACCGCCATCGCCCATGAGCGCAAGCGCGTGGACGCCGCCGCGCGCGCCGGGATGCGCGGCACGACCCGGGAGATCCAGGCCGGGCTCTACCGCCTCCAGGACGTGCTGCGCGGGCTGCAGCAGAAGTACGACGACCCCGAGCTGGCGCAGACCCTGTTCGCCCTCGACCACGAGAACGAACAGTCCCTGCGCCGCGCCCAGGTCGCCGCAGTGGTCTGCGGTGCCTGGGTGGGACTCGCCCGGGAGGAGTCGCATCTCGTCGACGCCGTGACCGGCGGTCAGGCCCGGCTCGTCGGCTACGACCGCGTCCAGGTGCACAACCACCTCGAGACCGGCACCGCCCTCGTCTCCCATGCCGTCGAGCCGGTCGCCATCATCGTCGCCGAACTCCTCGACAACGCCCTGCGCCACTCCGCCCCGGACACCACCGTCGTGGTCAACCTCGAACGCGCCCACCACGGCGTCTCGGTGACCATCGACGACGCCGGTGTCGGCATGGCCGCCGACGAGCGGGCCGCCGCCCAGCGGATGGTGGCCGGCAAGGACCCCATCCTGCTCTCCGAGCTCGGCGACCCACCCCGGATGGGACTGGCCGCGATCGGCCAGCTGACCCGGCAGTTCGACCTCTCCGTCGATCTGTCGATGCCCTCCCCCTACGGCGGCGTCCGCGCGGTCCTGCTCGTCAAGAACCACCTCCTGAGCCATATCGACCCGGACCTGCACCCGCCCGCCGCCAGCGCACCCCGCTCCACGCGCCGGACCGCCGGGGCGGAGCCGGACGCGGCCGACGCGGACAGGACCCTGAAGGTACGCGCGGACGTGCGGCACGCCCCGGCGCCCGAGCCCCGGGCTCCGTACGACCAGCCGGCCGGCCACGAGAGTGATCCGGCACCCGACGACGACGCGCTCCCCCAGCGCCGGCGCCGCGTCCGCGCCGAGGACCCGGCGACCGGGACCGCCGCCCCTGCGGCACCGGCCGCGCCCGCCCGTACTCCCGAGATGTCCGCCGCGGCGCTCGGTGCCCTGCAGTCCGCAACAGCCGCGGCCCGTAAGGCCGTCGACACCGAAGGGACCGATCACCGATGACCAGCCGTGACCCCGGCGAGACGGCGTGGGTGCTCGACCCGATCCTCGAGATCCCGCATGTGCGGGCGGCCGTGCTGCTGACCAGGGACGGACTCGTCTCCGGCTACTCCGCGGCCCTCGCGCAGGAGTCCGCCGAGCGGGTCGCCGCCATCATCAGCACCGTCCAGGGCGCCTGCCGCACCGCGGCGGCCGCCTTCGCCGACCAGGAGGCCGCCCAGCTGCGGCAGGTCGTCATCGAGTCCGACCACGGCTACATCCTGGTCGCTCCCACCGCGCACGGCACCTGTGTCGCCGCCTACGGCGATCCCGAGGTGCGGCTCGACCTGCTCGGCCACCGGGTCCACTCGCAGGTGGCCCGGCTCGGTGAGAAGGCGATGGCCGCGGCGCCCCGCGGTGGCGACGGCGGCCACCCGGTATGACCGGCCGCCGGAGCGGGGGCCGGCCACTGGTCCCCGCGTATCTGTCGACCGGCGGGGTGGCCCGGCCCACCCGCAACAGCCTGGAGCGTCTGTCGGTGCTGACCGGAGGCGGCGGGCCGGTGCCCGCCATGCTCCCCGCCGCCCAGCAGGCGCTGCTGCGGGCACTGGACGGCGGTTCGCTGACCGTCGTGGAGTCCGCCGCGCTGCTGCGGCTGCCGGTCTCCGCGATCCGTGTGCTCGCCGCCGCCCTGATCGACCAGGGGCTGGCGAGAGCCCGCCCGCCCGTACCCTTCGCCGCCCTTCCCGACCGTGACCTGTTGAAGAGAGTGGCCGATGGCCTCCGCGCCCTCAAGCTCTAGCCCCGCCGGCCGGACCCGTTCGCGCGAGAACGGGCTGCACCTCCCGGACACCGCCCGCGAGCTGGTGAAGATCCTGGTGACCGGCCCCTTCGGCGTGGGCAAGACCACGCTGATCGACTCGGTGTCGGAGATCAGGCCGCTGCACACCGAGGAACATCTGACCGAGGCGTCCGTCCCGGTGGACGACCTCGCCGGCGTACGGGACAAGACGACCACGACCGTCGCCATCGACTTCGGGCGGATCTCGCTGAACGGCGGGGTCGTGCTGTACCTCTTCGGCACTCCGGGCCAGGAACGCTTCCGGGCCCTGTGGGACGACATCGCCTACGGGGCGCTCGGTGCCCTGGTGCTGGTCGACACCCGCCGGATCGACGACTCGTTCGACGTGCTCGGCCTGGTGGAGGAGTCGGGGCTGCCGTACGCCGTCGCGCTCAACCGGTTCCCCGACTCCAAGCAGTACACCGAGGAGCAGCTGCGCCGCTCCCTCGACCTGGATCCGCAGACGCCGATGGTGGCCTGCGACGCGCGCGACACCAACGCCTCCATCGACGCGCTGCTCGCACTCGTCCAGCACCTCATCACCCGCAACAGCCCGGAGACCCGGTGAACCCCTATCCCGCGCACGCCGATGCCTTCCAACTCACCGCGCCGGTCCGGCTGTGGGAGGACGGCTTCGCCGCCGACCCGCACAGCTACTACGCGACGCTCAAGGCCCAGGGCCCGATCGGCTGGGCGGAGCTCGCCCCCGGCATCCCCGCGTACGTGGTCACGGACCGCCGCGCCGCACTCGACCTGCTGCACGACGAGGAGTCGTTCTCCGTCGACCCGCGCCCCTGGGAGGCGACGGTCGCCGAGGACTCGCCGATCCTCGGCATGATGCGCTGGCGGCCCAACACCCTCTTCGCGGACGGCGAGGAACACGTCCGCTACCGCCGCACCCTCCTCGACGCCTTCGCCATGGTCGAGCCGCACGACCTGCGTGAACGGGTGCACCACGCGGTGGATGTCCTTCTCTCCCGCTTCGGTCCGAACGGACAGGCCGATCTGGTCGGCGAGTTCGCCCGCCCGATGATGGCGCTGATCTTCAACAACCTCTTCGGACTGCCCGACAGTGAGTCCGGCCGCCTCGACGCCGCGCTCGGCCAGATGATGGAGGGCGGCGAGCGGGCGGCCGAGGGCGAGGCCGAGTACGGCAAGTACGTCCTGGAGCTGATCGGCGCCAAGATGGCCGAACGCGGCCCCGACCTGACCAGCGCCCTGCTCGACCACCCGCTCGCCCTCACGCCCGAGGAGGTCACCTGGCAGGTGTTCCTCACGCTCGGCGCGGGCCACGAGCCGACGTCGAACCTGATCTCCAACGCCCTCTCGCGCATCCTCGGCAACCCGGCGTACTACTCCACCCTCACCTCCGGAGCGCGTCCCGTCATGGACGCCGTGATGGAGGTGCTGCGGTACGAGACCCCGCTGGCCAACTACGACATCCACTTCGCCCGCAAGCCGATGAGCTTCCATGGCATGTGGCTGCAGGCCGCCGTCCCGATCGTCATCTCCTTCGGGGCGATGGCCCACTTCGCCGAGGTGGACTTCGCCGGCGCCCACCATCCGCACGACGCCTCCCACCTGTCGTTCTCCGCCGGGGCACACTCCTGCCCCGTCAAGCAGCACACCCTGCTGATCGCCACCGAGGCCATCGAACGCCTCACCCAGTGGCTTCCCGACCTGGACCCGGTCCTCCCCCGCGAGCACCTGACCTGGCGCCCGGGCCCGTTCCACCGCTCGCTGACGGCGCTGCCCGTCCGCTTCACGCCCCGCACCCCCGACCAGCCAGGAGACCGAGCATGACCGCGTCCACCCGTGTGGCCATCGACCCGTTCGGCGCGGACATCATCGCCGAGAGCGCCCGGCTGCGCGCCCTCGGTCCGGTCGTACCCGTCGAGCTGCCGGGCGGCATCCCCGCCTGGGCGCCCACCGGCTACGACACCCTCAAGGCGCTGATCCTGGATCCGCAGGTCAGCAAGGACCCGCGCAAGCACTGGTCGCTGTGGCCCGAGGTCGGCGAACACCCCGCCTGGGGCTGGATCCTGGGCTGGGTCGGCGTGGTCAACATGCTCTCGACGTACGGCCCCGACCACACCCGGCTGCGCAAGCTGGTCGCGCCCAGCTTCACCGCGCGCCGCACCGAGGCGATGCGTACCCGCGTGGAGAAGATCACCGCGGAGCTGCTGGAGCAGCTGGACACGGCGGGCGCCTCCGGCGAGGTGGTGGACGTTCGGGCCGCTTTCGCGCACCCGCTGCCGATGCAGCTGATCTGCGAGCTGTTCGGCGTGCCGGACGAACTGCGCCCGGACACAGGCACGTTGATTGCCGCGATCATGGACACCTCCGACCCGTCGCCCGAGCACGCCGCCTTCGTGCAGCAGCAGATCGGGGCGGTGCTGGGGGCGCTGATCGCGCACAAGCGCGAGCGTCCGGGCGACGACATGACCACCGAGCTGATCAAGGTCCGTGACGAGGACGGCGACCGGCTCAGCGACGAGGAGCTGCTCTACACCCTGCTGCTGGTGATCGGCGCCGGCTTCGAGACGACGGTCAACCTGATCGGCAACGCCGTGGTGGCGCTGCTCCAGCACCCCGACCAGCTGGCGGCGGTCCGCTCCGGCGAGCGCAGCTGGGACGCGGTGATCGACGAGGTGCTGCGCATCCACCCGTCGATCGCGACACTGCCGCTGCGGTTCGCGGTGGATGACATCACGATCGAGGGGGTCACCATCCCGGCCGGCGACGCGATCGTGACGACGTACGCCGCCGCGGGCAGCGACCCGGCGCACTACGGCGAGAGCGCCGCCGTCTTCGACACCGCGCGCGCCGCGGACGACCACCTGGCCTTCGGTATCGGCGTGCACCGCTGCATCGGGGCGCCGCTGGCGCGCATGGAGGCGCTGACGGCTCTGCCCGCGCTGTTCGAGCGCTACCCGGACCTGCGGCCGGCACAGAAGGCGGAGGAGCTGAAGCAGGTGCCGTCGTTCATCGCGTACGGCTGGCAGGAGATCCCGGTCCGCCTCCACGGCTGACCACCCCACGATCGGGCCCGGCCCGGTACCGCGGTCTGCGCGGAACCGGGCCGGTGCCGTGTGCCGCTGTCGGGGCAGTGGCACGGCTCGACGCCGTCCGGCACATGGGATGCCTTCTGCGGCCGGCCGGGCCAGGTTCGGCCCGGAAGTCGCAAGGAAGGCGGGTGGGATTCGGTGTCGGCAGCGTCGTGGCGGGCAGCGCTGGAGCGGCTGTGCTCCGTGCAGGTACCGGAGGGCGAGGACGCCGAGCTGCCGGACGAGCTCTTCGACGCCGTGGACGACCTCATCGACGCCTACGGTGCCGACGACATCGCCGAGATCGTCGCCGAGGCCGTGCTTGCCGGGCAGATGACGCAGGAGCAGGCGATCGCGGCCCTCAATGTCGCCGTGTGGTCCGGCACGGACAACGGGACCTCGATGCAGCTCACCCTGGACGGCTGGGTACGGCGGGCGGACGACGCCGTCCGCCTGCGGATCGCCCTCCACCACGACTCCTACCCCCTGCCCACGGCAGCGGAGATGACGGCGAAGCTCACCGAGATCGCCCTCCGCTTCCCGGAGCACCGAGCGGTCTGTGAACGCTATGTCGCCGGGCGTCGGGCCGACTGAGCTCGCAGTTCCGTCTTGAGCACCTTGCCGCTCGCGTTGCGCGGCAGCTCCTCGACGAACTCCACCTGCCGTGGGACCTTGTAGTTCGCCATCTCCCGCCTCGACCAGGCGATCAGATCGTCCGCCGTGAGTGTCGAGCCGTCGCGCCGGACCGCGTACGCCTTGCCCACCTCGCCGAGCCGTGGGTCCGGGACGCCGATCACCGCCACGTCCGCGATGTCGGGGTGCAGGCCCAGCAGTTGCTCGATCTCGGCCGGGTAGGCGTTGAAGCCGCCGACGATGAACATGTCCTTGATCCGGTCGGTGATACGGAGGTTGCCCGCGTCGTCGAGGACGCCCACGTCCCCGGTGCGGAGCCAGCCGTCCGGTGTGATGGCGCGGGAGGTCTCCTGCGGGTCCTCGAAGTAGCCCCGCATGACGTTGTGTCCGCGCACCAGGACCTCCCCCGGCCGGCCCGGCCCGGCGAGCACCTTGACCTCGGTGCCAGGGATCGCCCGGCCGGACGTGGAGGCGATGACGGAGGGGTCGTCGCCGCGGCGGCACATGGTGACGATGCCGCTCGCCTCGGACAGGCCGTAGGCGGTCAGGACGGTGGCGATGCGCAGTTCGGTGCGCAGCCGTTCGACGAGACGCAGCGGGACGACGGCGGCTCCGGTGACGACGAGGCGCAGCGCGCTCAGGTCGTGGCGGTCGCGGGCGGGGTGGTCGAGCAGGGACTGGTGGAGGGTGGGCGGGCCCGGCAGCACCGAGATCCGTTCGGCGGCGATGTTGGCGAGGACGGTCTCCACGTTGAAGACCGGCTGCGGAACCATGGTCGCGCCCCGGGTCAGGCAGGCGATGATGCCCGCCTTGTAGCCGAAGGTGTGGAAGAAGGGGTTCACGATCAGATAGCGGTCGTCCTCGCGCAGTCCGGCCAGTTCGCTCCACAGGTCGTAGCAGCGCAGGGTCTGGGCGTGGGTGATGACGGCGCCCTTGGGGCGGCCGGTGGTGCCCGAGGTGTAGACGATGTCGGACGGGTCGTCGGCGGTGACGCTGTCCGCGCGGGCGCGCACCTGGGCGCCTGTGACGGCGTCGCCGTCCGCGAGGAACTCCTTCCAGGTGCGGTACCCGGGGGCGTCGGGCGCGCTGTCGGCGAGTACCACGACCTGTTCCAGATCGGGCAGTGCCACGTCCGCGCGGCGCAGGGAGGCGACGTACGAGGTGCCGAGGAAGGTGCCGGTGACGAAGAGCAGTCGGGTGCGTGACCGCTGGAGGACGTAGGCGGCCTCGGTGCCCTTGAAGCGGGTGTTGAGGGGGACGAGGACGGCGCCGGCGCTCACCGCCCCGAGGGCGGAGACGATCCAGTCGAGGGTGTTGGGCGCCCACACGGCGACCCGGTCTCCCTTGCGGATGCCTGCGGCGATGCAGGCGGCCGCCGCGCGCTCGACGCGTTCGCCGAGCTCGGCGTAGGTGACACGGGTGCGGCCTTCGACGACGGCCTCCCGCTCCCCGTGACGCCGCGCGGCGTCCCGTACCAGCCTTGGGACGGAGCCCCACTCCAGGTCACCACGTCGCATGGCTAGCCTCCCTCGCAGTAGCTGACGGTATGTCAGATTAGCTGTACCCTCCCCCACATGGCGAGCCTCAAGGACGCGACAGCGATAGCCGGGATCGGCCGGACCCCCTTCGCGAAACAACTCCCTGAATCCGAGAAGACCCTGGCGTGCCGGGCGATCCTGGCCGCACTGGACGACGCGGGCATCGCGCCCTCCGAGGTGGACGGCTTCGCCTCGTACACGATGGAGGAGACCGACGAGGTCGAGGTGGCCAAGGCCATCGGGGCAGGCGACGTCACCTTCTTCTCCAAGGTCGGGTACGGGGGCGGCGGTTCGTGCGCGACCCTCGCCCATCTCGCCGCCGCCGTCGCCACCGGGCAGGCGAGCGTGGGAGTGGCGTGGCGCTCACGCAAACGCGGCTCGGGCCCGCGGCCCTGGAAGAACACCGCCGTGCAACTGCCCACCCCGGGCCAGTGGACCCGGCCCTTCGGCCTCCTGCGGCCTGCCGACGAGATCGGCATGCTGGCGCGGCGCTACATGCACGAGTACGGCGCCACCCGGGACCACCTCTTCAACGTCGCGCTCGCCTGCCGCAACCGCGCCAACCAGAACCCGGCCGCGATCATGTACGAACGCCCGCTGACCCGCGAGATGTACATGACCTCCCGCTGGATCAGCGAGCCGCTGTGCCTGTTCGACAACTGCCTGGAGACGGACGGCGCGCTGGCCTGTGTGATCGTGAGCGCCGAGCGGGGCCGCGACTGCCGCCACCGGCCCGTGTACCTCCACGCCGCCGCCCAGGGTCTGCCCGCCCAGCACCACGGCATGGTCAACTACTGGAACGACGACCCGCTGACCGGCCCCGCATGGACGGCCGCCCGGCAGCTGTGGAAGAACGCCGACTTCGGGCCGGACGACGTCGACGTCGCCCAGATCTACGACGCGTTCACCCCGCTGGTCCCGCTCTCGCTCGAGGGCTACGGCTTCTGCGGCCGCGGAGAAGGTGCGGCCTTCACGGAGGGCGGCGCTCTGGAGATCGGCGGCCGGCTGCCCCTCAACACCGGTGGCGGCGGGCTGAGCGAAGCGTACGTCCATGGCTTCAACCTCATCACCGAGGGCGTGCAGCAGCTGCGCGGCACCTCCACCGCCCAGGTGCCGGGCGCCGCGACCTGTCTGGTCACGGCGGGCGAGGGCGTGCCCACTTCGGCTGTTCTGCTGAGGAGTTGAGATGCTCACACCCGTGGTCGACGAGGACGGCGCGCCCTTCTGGCAGTACGCCGCACAGGGCGAGCTGCGCATCCAGGCCTGCGCCGCCTGCGGGGAGCTGCGCTTCCCGCCGCGCCCCTGCTGCCCGCACTGCCAGTCGTTCGACAGCGAGTGGCGCAGGATGAGCGGCCGGGGCCGGATCTGGTCGTACGTTCTCCCGCATCCGCCACTGCTGCCCGAGTACGCAGCCCAGGCCCCCTACAACGCGGTCGTCGTCGAGCTCGCGGAAGTGCCCCACATCCGGCTCGTAGGGAACGTGGTGGCCGCGCCGGACGCGGCACTGAACTCGGTCGATCCCGCCCGCCTGCGCATCGGGGCGCAGGTGAGGGTGGCGTTCACCGAGCTCCCGGACGGGACGGCCGTGCCGCGCTGGCTGCTGGAGCGCGCATGAGCATCCGGGTGGAGACGGACAAGGACACCGGCGTCGCCCTTGTCACGCTGGACCGGCCCGGCAGGCACAATGCGATCGACCTGGCGATGGCGGAGGAACTGGGCCGCGTATGGCGGGGGTTCAGGTACGACGACTCGGTGCGCGCCGCGGTGGTGACGGGGGCGGGGACGCGGGCGTTCTGCACCGGGATCGACCGCGGCGCCGAGGTGCCGCAGCCCTCGTCCCCGTACTCGGTCGACGATCCGCTGATCGCGATCGGCCCTAAGGCGAACGACCTGTGGATACCGGTGATCGCGGCGGTGGAGGGGATGGCCTGCGGCGGCGCGTTCTATCTGCTCGGCGAGAGCGAGTTCGTCGTCGCGTCGCGCGAGGCCACGTTCTTCGACCCGCACACGACGTACGGGATGGTCAGCGCCTACGAGTCGGTGTATCTGGCGCAGCGGATGCCGCCGGGCGAGGTCGCCCGCCTGGCACTGATGGGGACCGCCGAGCGGACGTCTGCCCGGCGGGCGTACGAGACGGGACTGGTCTCGGAGCTGACCGAACCGGGCGGCGCGGCGGCCGCCGCGCTGCGGGCGGCGGCCGTGGTGGCGGCGTACCCGGCGGACGCGGTGCAGGGGACGGTGCGCGCGGTGTGGTCGGCGACGGAGGCGGCCCGGACTCAGGCCCTCGCCCATGCCCCGCACCTGATCGCGCTCGGGAACCTGCCGCCGGAGCGGCAGGCCGAGCTGTTCACGAGCGGACGCGGCAGGGGCGGGTACCGGCTCCGCTAGGCCCTGTCCGGGCGATCTTCGAGGATCGGCCTGCGGCGTCAGATGCGTGGGGTCCCCCCAGACCCGCCAGAGCCGAGGGGAGGCATCGCAAGGCGGGGTGAGGGCACCGCCCGGCCGGAGGCCGGGGGAGATCACTCTCGTACCGGACGTACTCGGGCGACTCCGACAACACAACGAGGTGCCGCAGCTGTCGCCGCGGGCCCGACAGGATCGCCCGGACAGGGCCCAGGGGCCTCGGCGGTACGGGTGGTGTCAGGAGGCCTCGGCGGTACGGGTGGCGCTGACGATCCAGCACCCCCGGTCGTCCCGTGGCTTGCCGGAGCCGGCATACGGGGCGCTGGCATCGGTGGTGTAGTTGCTGTATGCGGCGACCGTCACATCGTCGAGCTCCGCGACCACGGGTTCTCCGCCGTCGCCCGCGAAGTGCACCTTGATGTCGTAGCTCTGGTCCACGTCGGTCTGGTTGTCGATCGAGAGCTGCCCCCTGAGCAGCTTGCCCCCGGGGTCGATGCTGCAGAAGTCGATCTCCACCTCGCCCCTCGCGTCGACCGGACCGGTCGCGCCCCCGGCGCCGGGCGTCTGGGTGGCGTCGCCACCGCCGGAGGCGGAACCGCCGCCGGACGTGACGTCGATGTCGTCATCGTCGTCGTAGTGACCGCCGCCGGTGGTGCTGCCGCCGCTCGAGCTGGACGAGCTGGAACTGCTGTCGTTGTCACAGCCGCCGCCGCGCGAACCGCGGGCACCGGTGAGCGTGATCAGGACGATCCCGAAGACGGCTATCGCACGGACATGACGAGTCTTCACGTTTCAACCCCCCTGGCCCTGTGGCCGGATGTGCGCGCTCGAACGAGCGCGCGTCACCCTAGCAGCGGCCGGTTCCGGGCCGAAGACCCTGTGCGAGCTCAGCCCGCCGTACGGCTCGCGAGGACGACTTCGCACTTCTTGTACTCGGAACCGTCACCGGAGCCGGTGTACGGCGTGCTGATCTCCTTCGTCACGGACTCGCCCGCCGGGACGGCGGCGGCGTCGAGCCTGGCGACGGCCAGGTCCGCGCTCGGGCCACCGATCTCACCCTTGAACTGCACGCTCGCGTTGTATTTGTAGTCCAGGGAGTCGCTGTTCCTGATGGTGAGGCGCGCGGTGAGGTTCTTGCCCGCCGCGTCCAGCCCGCACTTGGCGATGCTGATGTCACGCATGGCCTGGTTGGCGCTGGATCCGCCACCGGAGACCGAACCACCGCCGGTGGTGGAGTCGTTGTCGTTGTGGCTGCCACCCGTACTGCTGCCGCCGCTGGAGCTGCTGGAGCTGGAGCTGCCGCCGCAGCTGCCACCGTGCGAACCTCGCGCACCGGTCAGCGCGACCAGCGCGATACCGAAGACGGCAATGGCACGGACATGACGAATCTTCACGTTTCAACCCCCGTTGAAAGTGTTGGTGGATGAGCTCGATTGACGAGCGCACGTCACACTAGCAGCGGTCGTTCAGCGCTCGTCGGGCCCGTCCGGAATGGGCAGCGTCGGCGGCCCCTCGGGCCCGTACGGGTCGAAGGGCGGCGGCTGTCCGTACGGCGGGGGCTGTCCGTAGGGCGCCGGCTGGTCGTACGGCCGTGTCGGCCCGTGGTGCTGGGGCCGGCCGTACGGCTCCGGCTCGTCCGGCGGCACATAGGGGTACACCGGCGGTTCCTCGTCGTACGACTCCACGCGCCCGGTCCTGCGGCCCCGCCCGCTCATCACCGCGGCCCCGATCAACAGCAGCACCCCACCCCCGAACGCCGTGGCGACCCCGGGGCCGAGAGCCGCCGCGTCACCGCCGACGGTGAGGCTGCCCGCAGCCTGACCCTGGCGGACCGTCCACAGGACGGTGAAGCCGAGGACCATCAGCCCGGAGAACGCCACGAGCAGCCGCGAGCGCAGTGCGACACCGACCAGGGTCACCAGTGCGGCGAAGACGAAAGGCAGCAGGATCGAGGTGGTGAGCTCGGCCCCCGCGCCGGTGATGCCGCTGAACAGGTCCTGGATGCGGTAGTCGCGCCCGGGACGGCCGTCGTACCAGTCACGGAAGGGGCTCCATACGGCGGCCGTCGCTCCGGCGAGAGCGAGGAGTGAGCCGATGACGTTGCGGATCATCGCCGGCCTCCCTCTTCCAGCCGCTCTCGATCACGACGCTACGCCCGACGGGGGCGAGCCGCCAACGGACGGTCCGCCCCGTGCGACGCCCCGCGCCCGTTCCCGGTCGCGGCGCTCATCGCCCCCCGCGGCCGGTGGCCGTGCCCTTGACCGCGTCCAGCGCGTACACGCAGCGGTCCTTGCTGCACGCGTACACGACACCGTTCTGCGCCACCGGGGAGCCGGTGATCTCGCCGCCCGTCGCGAGCTTCCAGCGCAGCTGACCGCCGCTCGCGTCGAGCGTGTACAGCACATGGTCGGCAGAGCCGAAGTGCACCCGCCCGTCGGCCACGACCGGGGCGCCGATGACCTCTCCGCCGGCCGGGAACCGCCACAGCGGCGTGCCGGTGACCGCGTCCAGCGTGTAGAGCGCGTTGCCGCTGCCCACATGGACGTTGCCGCCGGCGACCAGGACCGGCTCGATGGACTGGCGCGCCTCGGTGGCGATCCGCCAGCGGTCCTTGCCGGTGGTGGCGTCCAGCGCGTACACCGTGCCGAGGTAGTCGGCGAGATACACGCCGCCGCCCGTCACCGCGGGGCCGGGCGCAAAGGTGGGCGGGGACAGGAACACGGCCGGGGCCTCGAAGTGCCAGCGCACCAGGCCGGAGGCGTTGTCGACGGCCAGGACACGGGTGCCGGCCGCGACATACACATAGCCGTCGGGCGCGGGGTGCACCCGGACCGGGACGTTGCCGCAGGACGCGGCGTCGCCGACCGGGTACGACCAGCGCTCGTCGCCGGTGCGCGCCTCCAGCGCACGGAGCCGGGCGTCCTTCCACACGTACACCGTGTCGCCGACGATCTCGGGCCCGGCCTCCGCGGTCTCGAAGTCGCTCTGGGCCCCGGTCAGTTCCCACAGCTTCTCGCCGTTGGAGGCCTCCCAGGCCTGGACGCCGCCGCCGCGGGTGCCGGTGACGACGGTGCCGCGGTCGACCCTGAGGGAGTACACCCAGGCATCGGTCTGCAGCCGCCACCGCTCGCTGCCGGTCGCCGCGTCCAGCGCGTACAGCGAGGGCCCGTCGGAGGCGTGGATACGGCCCGCGGCCACGGCCATCGCCCAGGCGACGTCGCGCGTCTTGAACTGGCGGCGGCCGCTGGCCACGTCCAGGGCGTGCACCTCGAAGGAGGTGACATAGAGCAGATCGCCGTCGACGACGGGCGTGCCCCAGACGTCGTTGGACATACGGAAACGCCACGGGCGCCAGTGCGAGGGGCCGGTGTCCGGAGCCGGCGCGGGAGCGGGCACCGTGGACGGTACGGCGCCGCCCGCGGCTTCGGAGCCGTTCAGCCCGGCAGGCGGGCGGATCCAGCCGGTCGCCGGTCCCGCCTCGGCCTGGGCGAGGCGGGAGGCGTCCGCGGCGCGCGGACCGGGGCCGATCGGCACGTTCGAACCCGGCAGCCGTACGGGAGCGGCCGCGGCGTGCGCGGGTACCTGCGCCGACCGGCCGCTGCGCGGGTCGCCGCCGCTGCGCCAGTCCGCGTCGTGGTCGGGGACGGGGACGGGCGGCCGAGGGGGCCGCGGCGGAGTGGCGGGGACCGGGTCGGCGGGGCGTGGCGCGGCCGGCAGAGCAGCCTGGGAGCGGACGCCGCCGCGGCGGGCCTCGATCATCGTGGTGGCGCTCAAGGGCAGCCAGGCCGAGGCCGTACCGCTGTCGTCGTCACCGCCGGAGGAGAACAGATGCGGGGCGAGCTGGGCCTGCAGATCCTCGGGCGTGGGCCGCCGTCCGGCCTCCATCTGCATGCACGAGTCGATCAGCGGCCGCAGCTCGTCCGGCAGGCCCGCCAGGTCGGGACCCTCGCGCAGCAGCATGAAGACGGTCTCGACCGGGTTCGCGCCGTGGAAGGGCGCATGGCCGGTGGCCGCGAAGACCAGGGTGGAGCCGAGCGAGAACACATCGCTCGCCCCGGTCACGCTGCGCGAGTCGCGCGCCTGCTCGGGCGACATGTACGCGGGCGTGCCGACCGCGACGTTGGTCATGGTCAGCCGGGTGTTGGAGACGCCGGACGCGATACCGAAGTCGATGACGCGCGGCCCGTCCTCGACCACCAGCACATTGGACGGCTTGAGATCGCGGTGGACCAGGCCCGCGCCGTGGATGGACTGCAGCGCCTCCGCGATGCCCGCCGCGAGCCAGCGCACCGCCTGCGCGGGCAGCGGCCCGCACTCGTTCACGATCTCCTCGAGCGAGGGGGCGGGAACGTACGCGGTGGCCAGCCACGGGACGGCGGCCCGTGGGTCGGCGTCCACCACGGCCGCGGTGTAGAAGCCGCTGACGGCGCGAGCTGCCTCCACCTCGCGCGTGAAACGGACCCGGAACAGCTGGTCCTCGGCAAGCTCGGTACGCACGGTCTTGATCGCCACTCGCCGGCCTGATGCCGACCGGGCGAGATAGACCAGTCCCATGCCACCGGCACCAAGCCGGCCCAGCACCTCGAACGGACCGATCCGTCTAGGGTCGTGCTGCGTCAGCTGCTCCATACCTGCCTGCCACCTCCCCGTACGGGCCCCAGGTCGAATCGGGCCCGTCATTTACAGCCCCGTGAAGCGTCTCACCACCGAAGCCCACAGCGGTGCGCACCCTGATTCTTCCTTTCCCGGGCGACGGTTGCGAACCCGGGGGCGGATCGGGGTGTCTCACCCCGTTTCGGGCATGGCAGGCCGAAGGGGCAGGGGGTGTGCAGTGTCGTATACGTCCGCCGGGCCGACCGCGTTCAGGCTTCCCGCGTACGCGGGGTGTCCTCGGCGTCGCCGCCCTCATCGGCGTCATCGTTCTCGCGGGGCTTCTGACGTCCTTCCGCCTCGCCCTCTTCCTGCTTCTGATCCCTGCCCCGCTCCTGGTCGGGGGGCTGATCGGCGGGCCGGCCGGTGGCCTGTTCGGCAGGCCGGTCGGCGCGCTGTTCGGCGGGCTGTCCGGGCGCACTGGGCTCCGAGAGGACCGCGAAGGCGGCGCCCTGGTTGTCGGTGAGCACCGCGATCCGCCCGTACGGAATGTCGAAGGGCGGAGCCTGGACGCGGCCGCCGAGCCGGACGACCGTTTCGGCCGTCCAGTCGCAGTCCTCGACGCAGAAGTAGACGAGGAAGTGGCCGGGCATCTCGGCCGGGAAGGCGTCGGTGAGCAGGGTGCGCCCGCCGACGGCCGTACGCTCGCCCGGCTCGGTACCGGCGGGCGACCACATCCGGAAGTCGACGGGCGCGCCGGGCAGGTCGGTGCCCTGGAAGCCGAAGACCGACTCGTAGAAGGCGTCGGCGGTGTCCTTGTCGCGGGTGTACACCTCGGTCCAGCAGAACGTGCCGGGCACGCCCATCTTCTCGAAACCGGGCTGGTCCCCGGCCTGCCAGAGTCCGAAGACCGCGCCGCCCGGATCCGCGGCGACCGCCACGACCCCGGCCTTGCCCACCGACAGCGGGTCCATGATCATCTGGCCGCCCGCCTCCCGGATCCGGCGACTGAGGGCGACGGCGTCCGGGGTGGCGAAGTAGACGCTCCAGACGGTGGGCATCCGCCCGTCCCGCTTGGGCACGAGAGCGGCGACCAGCTTGTCGCCGCTGTAGGCGTCGGCGTATCGGCTGCGGGTCCCGCCACCGGGGAGCTCTTCGCCACCCCGCCCGACGAAGGTCCACCCGAAGAGATCGCCGTAGAAGCGCTTGCCCGCCTCGACATCGGGGAGAGACGCGTCCACCCAACACGGCGCGCCTTCTGTGAATGCGGCCATGGACGTGATTCCTTCCGTGTGGCACCCGTCACACTCAAGTTAACGGTGCTTCACGTGTGGCGCACGGAATCAAGTTGAACATTTGACGATATAGGGGCGATCGGACAGCTCCCCCGGAGCGGATTTCGTTGAGTTGTCCACGGAAGTTGTCCACAGGCTGTTGATAACACCATTGCCTTCTGCCAGCTGCACCCCATTTGCAGTCGGCCGAATCGCGCGCCGATCACCCCTCGGTAAGCTGACGGCATGACAGGACAAGTACGTACCGTCGACGGCCGGGTGGCCGGACGACGCGGCCAGGCGACGCGGCAGAAGCTGCTCGACTGCCTCAGCGAGATGCTCAGCTCCTCGCCGTACCGGGACGTCAAGGTCATCGACGTGGCCCGGAAAGCGGGCACTTCGCCCGCGACGTTCTACCAGTACTTCCCCGATGTCGAGGGTGCCGTTCTCGAGATCGCGGAGGAAATGGCCAAGGAGGGCGCGGGGTTGACCGAACTGGTCGCCGGACGCTCCTGGGTCGGCAAGGCGGGCGCGCAGACGTCCGAGGATCTTGTCGAGGGTTTCCTGGACTTCTGGCGGCGTCACGACGCGATCCTGCGGGTGGTGGATCTCGGCGCGGCGGAGGGCGACAAGCGGTTCTACAAGATCCGCATGAAGATCCTGAATTCGGTCACCAACTCCCTTACGGACGCGGTGAAAGACCTCCAGTCCAAGGGCAAGGTCGACAAGGACGTCAGCCCTGCGGCGATCGCGGGCGCACTGGTGGCGATGCTGGCGGCGGTCGCGTCGCACCAGAAGGGCTTCACGACATGGGGTGTGAAGCAGGCTGAACTCAAGCCTAATCTGTCGCTGTTGGTGCATCTGGGCATCACGGGCAAGAAGCCGACGAAGTAACGAGGCCGCGACGCGGTACGCCAAGTCCTGTCACTCCGACGGCGGTTCACCATCCGGTGACCGCCGTCGGCGCGTTTGTGCACGTTCCCCGCGGCGGCATCCCCTCCGGGGCGCGGGCACCTCCGCGCGGACACGGGCCGAAGGCCCGTGCGGGCGCGGGCCCAGGAGAACGGCCCGGCACAGGTGCGCCACCACCCGGAGGCCCGGCGGTCACGTCACCTTCTCGTCAGCCGGAACAGTCGGATCTCGCGGGCGATCCGGGACTGGTACGTCGCGTACGGGGGCCAGAACCTGAGCGCCGCCTCCCATGCCGCCCTGCGCTCCTCGCCCGTCAGCAGCCGGGCGTGGACCTCGATCGTGCTGCCCTTCCAGCTGATCTCGGCGGCCGGATGGGCCAGCAGGTTCGCCGTCCAGGACGGGTGACCGGGGCGGCCGAAGTTGGAGCCGATCAGCAGCCATGTGCCCGGCTCCTCCGGCATGCACGCCAGCGGTGTGGTCCGCGGCAGACCCGTCCTCGCGCCGCGGGCCGTGAGGACGACGCCGGGCAGCATCCGGGCGCTGAGCAGGACCTTTCCGCGGGTCAGGCGGTGCACCGCGCGGTCCATGGCCGGGATGAAATGTGGGGCCACGCGCGCGAAGACACGGGTCGAGGAGACCTTCTGGACCAGGCGGCGGCCCGGCGCCATCACGCCACCCCCTCGCGGGCGAAGAGCCCGGCACGCTCCGCCGCCCGGTCGCGCAGGCGGTGGACCGGGCCGAACAGCAGCTCGTCCGCGGCGGCCCGCTTGAAGTACAGGTGCGCCTCGTGCTCCCAGGTGAAGCCGATGCCTCCGTGCAGCTGAATGGCCTCCCCGGCCACCGTGCGCAGGGTCTCCAGGCCGGCCGCCAGGGCGAGCGGGCCGGCGGCCTTGTCCCGGGCCGCGTGGTAGGCCGCCGAGCGGGCCGCCTGCACTTGTACGTACAGGTCCGCCAGCCGGTGCTTGAGCGCCTGGAAGGAGCCGATCGCCCGGCCGAACTGCTCCCGGGTTCGGACGTACTCGACCGTGCGGTCCAGCGCGCTTCCGGCCGCGCCCACGGACTCGGCGGCCAGCAGCACGGCCGCACCCGTCCCGGCGGCCGCCAGCGCGTCCGTCACCGCGTCGCCCTCGTCCACTTCGCCCAGCAACTCGGCGGCGGCATCCCTCAGTTCGATGCACCCCTGCGGCCGCGTCTCGTCCAGCGTGGTCAGCCGGGTCCGCGACAGCCCGGCGGTCTGCCCCCGGACGAGGAACAGCAGGGTGCGGCTGCGCGCGAAACCTCCGGTGTGCGCCGCGACCAGCAACAGCCCGGCACTGTGGCCGTCGAGGATCTGGGCGGCCTCCCCGTACAGCAGCCAGCCGCCCCCGCGCTCCTGCCGCGCCTGGACACCGCCCGCACGCCCGCCCCCGGCCCAGGCTCCCGCCCCCGGGTCGCCGGTCAGCCCGAGGGCCTGCCCGAGGCTGCCGCCCGGCACGGCGAGTGCACAGGTCAGCGAGGCGTCCGCGAGACGCGGCAGCAGTTCGGCGCGCTGCCCGGGGGTGCCGAGCGCCATGATCAGCGGTGCGACCAGGCCGGCCGTGGCGAGCAGCGGGGACGGCAGCAGCGCCCGTCCGGTCTCCTCGCAGGCGAGGGCGAGCTCGGTGAGGGTGCAGCCCACTCCCCCGTACTCCTGCGGCAGGGCGAGGCCGGGCAGGCCGAGCCGTCCGGCCAGCTGGGCCCACAGCGCGGTGTCGTACCCGGCGTCCGACCCGACCGCGGTCCTGAGGTCGGCCGGGCCGCACCGTTTGGCGAGCACCTCGCGCAGGGTGCGACGGATCTCGTCCTGCTCAGCCGTGAAGGCGGCATCCATCGGGCGGGCTCCTCTCCGGCGAGCCGGATCTGACGGAGCGTCATATTAAGCCTCGCCGCCACGGATGCCCAGGGGTGGGATCAGCAGACCTCGCCCGGCGCCGCCGCCGTCGCCCGCAGCAGATCCCGCACGAGATCGAAGTCGATCCGCTCCATACGCCGGAAGCGCAGGCAGCCCTTGCCCATGTCCTGGTCAGCGAGTCGCTCCTCGAAGGCGTCCCGGACGCCGGGACGCATCAAGTAGAAGGACAGGTACTGCTTCTGGCTCGCGAAGGCGATCTCCGGTTCGCCGCCCACGCGCCGGTACGCGGGCATGCCGTACGCCATCACCTCTTCGTACTCGGCCAGTTCCGTACGGCACAGCTCCCGGATACGGACCAGTGCGGTGAGCCGGTCGGGGTCCGCCACCTCGGCGAGATAGCCGTCGACGTCTTGGGATGTGCTTCGGGTCATGCCGCACACGCTATCTGATGTACCGTCAGATACATGGCTTCCACTCCGCGCAAGGTCGCCGTCGTCGGAGCATCCCTCTCGGACTGCGGTCGCGTCGACGGCCTCACTCCCCACGCCCTGCATGCCCAGGCCGCCCGCCGCGCGCTCGCCGACTCCGGACTCGACCGCTCGCTGGTCGACGGCTTCGGATCGGCCGGCCTCGGCACGCTCGCACCGATCGAGGTCGCCGAGTATCTCGGCCTGCGGCCCCGGTGGGTGGACTCCACCGCCGTCGGCGGCGCCACCTGGGAGGTCATGGCCGCCCATGCCGCCGACGCGATCGCGGCCGGGCACGCGAACGCCGTTCTCCTGGTGTACGGATCGACCGCGCGCGCCGACATCAAGGCGCGGCGCCGCACCTCGGACCTGTCCTTCGGCACCCGCGGTCCGCTGCAGTTCGAGGTGCCGTACGGACACACGCTGATCGCCAAGTACGCGATGGCCGCCCGCCGCCACATGCACCAGTACGGCACGACGCTGGAACAGCTCGCCGAGGTGGCGGTACAGGCGCGGGCGAACGCCGCCGCCAACCCGGAGGCGATGTTCCGCGACCCGATCATCGTCGACGACGTACTGGCCGGTCCGGTGATCGCGGACCCGTTCACCAAGCTGCACTGCTGCATCCGCAGCGACGGCGGCTGTGCGGTGCTGCTCGCGGCCGAGGAGTACGTGCCGGACACTGCGAGGACCCCGGTGTGGATCCTCGGCACCGGTGAGTACGTCTCCCACACCACCATGTCGGAGTGGGAGGACTTCACTGTCACCCCGGCGGCGGTCAGCGGGCGGCTGGCGTTCGAGCGGGCAGGGGTACGTCCGGACGAGATCGACATCGCCGAGATCTACGACGCCTTCACCTACATGACCCTGGTGACCCTGGAGGACCTGGGGTTCTGCGGGAAGGGCGAGGGCGGGGCCTTTGTGGAGAAGGGGCGGCTACTGCGGGACGGCGGGCTCCCCGTGAACACCGACGGCGGCGGACTGTCGGCCTGCCACCCGGGTATGCGGGGGCTGTTCCTGCTGGTCGAGGCGGTGTGTCAGCTGAGGGGCGAGGCAGGCGACCGCCAGGTCCGGGGGGCCGGGGGGCGGCTTCCGGAACTGGCGGTCGCGTCCGGGACCGGGGGCTGGTTCTGCTCCTCCGGCACGGTTGTCCTGGGTCGGGGCTAGAGCCCGTTCCTCCGGTCGGGCAAGCCCGGCACTCTCCGGAGGACCTCACAGGTCCGCGGCGGCCAGAACCTCGTCGGCGGCCCGCTCGCCGGAGCGCACCGCACCCTCCATCAGTCCGTGCATCAGCGTCGCCGACTCCGTACTCGCCCAGTGGACCCGGCCCACGGGCTCCCTCAGTGCGCTGCCGTAATTCGTCAGCGCGCCCGGCGGGAAATGGGCGACCATCCCGCCCAGCGACCACGGCTGGGCCGACCAGTCGGTCTCCAGATACGCGGTGGGGCGGCGCGCCGCTGAGCCGAAACGCTCAGCGAGCGCGTCCAGCCAGACATCCCGGCGCTGCTTGGGCTCCAGGCGCCCCAGTCGCACGGCCCCGGCACCGAACGCGTAGCTGCTCAGCACCCCTGGCGTGCCCGAGCGCGGAGTCTGGTCGATGGTGATCGGCACCAGCGACTCGGGCGCGAGCGACTGCCCCGACAACTGCTGCTGTCTCCAGAACGGCTCGGGGTATTCGGTGTGCACCCGGATGATCGTCCCGGGCACCAGCCGTTGCCGCAGATGGCTGTGTGCCGAGGGCAGCGGCGGTTCGAAGGAGATCCGGCCCGCCAGCACAGGTGGAGTGGCCACGATCACCCGCCGTGCTCGCACCGTGAGCGCGTCGGAGACGACCTGCACGTCGGTGGTGTTCTGCACGATCCTCCGGACCGGGCTGGACAGGTGCACCGCCGGTCCGAGGCGCTCGGCCATCCGCCGGGCCAGCTCGGGCGCCCCGCCGTCCACGAGATGGGATTCCGTCTTCCGGACGTCGGTGTAGTAGCCGAAACCACCGCCGCCGCGCGCCAGAACGAGCGCGCCCAGCAGCGAGACTTCCGCCGGGTCGGCGCAGAACAGCAGATTCATCGTCGACCTGATGAGCGTGTGTGCCGTGGCCGAGGGCACGTTGAGCGGGTGGGAGAGCCACTGCCCGAGCGTCCGGGCGTCCCACGCCCGTGCTCGTCGGGCCTTCCAGGGGGCATTCGCCGGAAGCCGCCGGGCCATCAGGTTCAGACGCAGGAACGCCAGCCCGAGTGAGGCGAGTGCCATGGGCCCTGCCTTGGGGATGCCGCCCCGGTAGCGGTGATCGAGCCCGTCGAGGCGCAGGAGGTGATCGCCCTCGTCGTACTGCGGATACACCTCGAGCCCCAGCTCCCGGCAGAGCTGGAACATCCTCTCCTGGCCCTTCCCCAGCCATGTGCCGCCCGCGGAGACCACGGTGCCGCCGGGAAGCTCCCGGTTCCAGACCCGGCCGCCCACCCGGTCCCTTGCCTCGAGCACCACGACTTCGCGTCCGGCTGCGGCCAGTTGCCTCGCGGCGGCCAGTCCGGCGAATCCGGCGCCCACGACGCACACGTCCGCTGTCATCTGCTTCACGACCCACCTCCACGGTCAGCCTCGCCCGCCGGGGTCCGAAGCGCCCGGTGGGTGATCCGGCCGGGCGTGACAGGAGGCCATTCGCGTGGTCCCTCCGCCGGGAACCGGCCCTGCGCCCGGCGGCGCCCCCCGTGCACCGCGGTCGGAAAGACGACCGTGGTCAGAGAGACCCTGGATCCGACGGCGCGGGAGGGCCGGGGAGCAGCCGCTCGACCAGTTCCGCGATCAGGTCGCCCGCCTGCTGCTCCGAGAACACGCCGGGCAGCGTCAGGCGCTCCACGACCAGCCAGTTCGCCGCCAGGTAGATCATCCTGACCGCGTCGGCGTCACCAGGCAGTCCGGCCGTGAGATGGGCGCTCACATTGTTCTCGACGTCCTCGCTGACGCGGGCGGTGAGCAAGGCGCGCAGTGCGGGCCGGCGGGTGGCCTCCAGGCGCAGTTCGAGCAGTGCGAGGTAGCCGGTGCCGAACGCCGAGACCCGCTCCACCACCTCCCGTACGAGCTGCGCCGTCCTGGCGCGGGTGGCCGGGCCGGTGCGCATGGCCTCCATCGTGGCCTCGTCCGGACGCAGGCGTTCGTAGATACGGGCGCCCGCCTGGTTGAGCAGGTCGTCGCGGTTGGCGAAGTAGTTGGAGGCGGTGCCCTTGGGGACACCGGCCTCGGCGTCGACGGCCCTGAAGGTCAGACCGCGCGCGCCGTCCCGGGCGAGCAGTTCGATCGCGGCGTCCACGAGCGCCGCACGCCGCGCCAGGTTCTGCCTCATGCCCTGCTCCTCACCGCTCACTGTCCCCGCTGCACCACTGCAAGCGTAGTGGTGCGGTCACGGGATGTTGAATGCCCGTATGAACCCCATGCATCACGACGACGCGAGCGAGTCCCAGGAGTCCTTCCGCGCGCTCCTGCGCACCCAGCGGGTGTGGGACATCTCCCTGCCCGCCTTCGACCCGGCCACCGCACCCGGTGCTCCGCTGCCGCTGTTCCACCGGTGGTTCGCCGAGGCCGTGGCGGCCGGGCAGACCGAGCCGCACACCATGACCCTGGCCACCGTGGACGACCAGGGGCGCCCTGACATCCGGACGCTGATGCTGCACGACGCGGACGAGCACGGCTGGCACTTCGCGTCGCACTCCACCAGTACCAAGGGACGCCAGCTCGCCGCCCTTCCCGAGGCGGCGCTCGGTTTCTACTGGGCCGCACAGGGCCGCCAGATCCGGCTGCGGGGACCGGTCGTCACCGCCTCGTCCACCGAGAGCCAGGCCGATCTGCACGCCCGCTCGACCGGTGCGCTGGCCGCCGCGCTGACCGGGCGGCAGTCCGACCTACTCGGTTCGCTCGACGAGCTGGCGCAGGTCTCGCACGCGGCATGGGAGCGGGCCCAGGCCGAGCCGGCGGCGCCGGTGCCGACCTGGACGCTGTACGTGCTCCGGCCCCGGGAGGTCGAGTTCTTCCAGGGGGAGGCGCGGCGGCAGCACGTACGGCTGCGCTACCGTCGCGACGCGGATTCCTGGGTCAGGGAGCTTCTGTGGCCGTGACGTGCGCCGCGCGCCGGGCAGCCGGGCGGAAGACGGGGACGGCCGGCGTGTCCCCTTCCCTGCGGAAGCACACCATCAGCTCCATCCCGATGCGCAGATCCTTCTCCTCGCACGCGACGATCTCGGTCATCATCCGCGGCCCCTCGGCGAGGTCCACGACGGCGGCGGTGTACGGGACGCGGTCGCCGAACGGCGGCAGGTCGTTGCGGTGCACGACGGACCAGGTGTAGAGCGTGGCCCGGCCGCTCGCCCGCGCCCAGTCGACGTCGTCGCTCCAGCAGTGCGGGCAGAACTCCCGCGGGTAGTGGTGGGCCAGTGCGCAGGCCCCGCAGCGACGGATCAGCAGCTCGCCGTCGGCCGCGGCGTCCCAGAAGGGGCGGGTGAAGTCGTCGATGTCCGGGGTCGCGGTCACAGGAAGAGTCCGATCGCGCTGTCGAGGGACCAGGTCTGCCAGGCCATGGCGAACAGGGCGACGAGCGATATGAGGGCCATCATGGCGTTCTGCCCCTGCTCCGCCCAGTCGTGGATCATCAGAACCAGATAGAGCAGATTGAGCAGCAGGCCGCAGACGAGGGCGACGGGGGTGAGGAAGCCGGTGACCAGCCCGAGCCCCAGGGCGAGTTCGGCGTAGACGACGAGGTACGCCATCAGCCTGGGCCGTGGCGCCACCACCTTTTCGAAACCGGTCCGCACCTGCGGCCACTTGTGCCTGCCGGCGACGTCGGCGGCCCAGGCGATACCGGTCCCCCGCTCGAACCAGCCCTTCTTGTCCTTGTGCCGCCAGCTCTCCAGCCACCACAGACCGAGGCCGATTCGCAGGACGGCGACCCATTCGGCGCCGGTGAGCCAGACGGTCTGCATCGGACCTCCCCACTTCCCCGTTCGCGTTCCTGACGGTACGTCAGTTCACCGGATGGGGCCGGTGCGCGCAAGAGGGCTACGGGGCGTGCACAAGAGCTCCGCGGCCGTGATCGATTCGCAACCGAACCCCGTCTTGACTGAGACCCATCAAGACGAGCGGTCATTACGCTCACGCCCATGGCAGACGAAAAGGGCAGTGACAGATACACGGGCATCGACCGGACGAACGACCGGCCCGTCTATGTCATCGGCGGCGGCCCGGGCGGGCTCGCCACTGCCGCCGCGCTGCGCGAGCGCGGTATACGCGCCGTGGTGCTCGAGAAGTCCCCGTCCGTCGCCGCCTCCTGGCGGCGCCACTACGACCGGCTGCGCCTGCACACCACCCGTCGGCTGTCCGGATTGCCGGGCCTGCCGATACCCCGATCGTCCGGCCGCTGGGTCTCACGGGACGACATGGTCCGCTACCTGGAGAAGTACGCCGACGTCCACGAGCTGGAGATCATCACCGGGGTCGAGGTCTCCCGGATCGAACCCGTGGGCGACGACTGGCTGCTGCACGCCACGGGCGGACGGCAGCTGACCGGGCGGGCCGTCGTGGTGGCCACCGGCCACAACCACACCCCGGAACTGCCCGACTGGCCGGGCCGCGCGGCGTACACACGGGAGTTGCTGCACGCGAGCGAGTACCGCAACGCCGCCCCGTACGCGGGCAAGGACGTACTCGTCGTCGGCGCCGGCAACACCGGCGCCGAGATAGCCGTCGACCTGGCCGAGGGCGGCGCCGCCCGGGTACGTCTCGCCGTACGCACCCTCCCGCACATCGTGCGCCGTTCCACCGCCGGCTGGCCCGCCCAGCGCTCCGGCATCCTGGTGCGCAGGCTGCCGGTACGGCTCGTGGACAGGGCGTGCGCACTGCTGGCGAAGGTGACCGTGCCCGACCTCACGGCGCACGGACTGCCGCGCCCCGACACGGGTCTGTACTCCCGGGCGAAGGACGGTGCGATCCCGGTCCAGGACGCCGGCCTGATCGACGCCGTGCGCAGCGGAAAGGTCGAACCGGTCGCCGCACTCTGGTCGTTGGACGACGACAAGGTGGTGCTCACGGACGGCACCCGTATCGCACCGGACGCGGTGATCGCAGCGACCGGCTACCGTCGCGGGCTCGAGGGGCTGGTCGGCCATCTCGGCGTGCTCGACGCCCGCGGCCGGCCGGTGACACGCGGCGGCCGCACCCCCGCCGAGGCGCCGGGGCTGTACTTCACCGGGTACACCAACCCCATCAGCGGCATGCTGCGCGAGATCGCCATCGACGCCCGCAGGACGGCCCGCGCCCTCGCGCGCCGGATCGCCCGGCAGGACGCCCGCAAGCGATGAGGGCCGGGTGCGCGCCCTTCACTCAGCGGGCGGCATCATCAAGGCCGTTGCTCAGGTCCCGCGCGTAGCCCATCCCCGGGAGGCCGCCCAGCCGGACCTCGCCGGTGGGCACGAATCCCGTACGGGCCAGTACGGCCTGCGACCCGGCGTTGTCGAGCGTGGTCGCCGCCCGCAGCAAGGTCAGGCCGTACTCGGTGACAGCCAGGGCGCACACCTGCCGGACGGACGCGGTGGCCAGCCCCTGGCCGGCGGCCTTCGCCGCGATCCGGTAGCCGAGCTCGGCGGATCCGTCGGCCACATCGACCAGATTGATCCGCCCCAGCACCTCGCCGCCGCTGCCCACCAGCACATGGAAGTGACACAGCCCGGCGGCCTGCTCGGCAAGCAGGCCGCTGTGCCGTGCGTCGAAGTGGGCGAAGTAGTCGTCCCCGCGGTCCGGTACGGAGGCCGCGAAATAGGCCCGGTTCTCCTGCTCGAACGCGAGCAGGGCCGGGGCATGGCCGGGGCGAAGACGTTGGAGTGCGGGCACGGGGGAACGGTAGGCGTCCGCCCGCTCGGGGCGCCAGCGCTTTCGCGCGCCCGCGCCTCTCCGGACAGGGCCTGGCGCGGACCGGGGAGGCGATTGTTCCCGGCTCCCGCTGTTTCTGCTCGCAGCGGTGTTCCTGACGTCTCGTCAGTTCTGTAATCTGACAGTGTGTCAGTTGGCGAGCGAGCTCGGCACGACGAGCAGGAGCGGGGACCAGCGATGCTTGGATCTACTCACGGCACCCTCACCTCCGACCTTCGCGCGCGCGTGGTCGCCTGCGGGGAGACGCCCCGGGACGCCGTCCACGAGACGGCCACCGTCACGGCGTCCGCCGGCGATCTCGATGTCAGCGGCCGCCCGCTGTACGCGCCCGTCCCCGATCTCGACCGGTTCTTCAGGCCCGGATCGGTGGCCGTCGTCGGCGCGTCCGACGCCGAAGGGCGGCCGACCGCCGGAATCACCCGGCAGCTCGTCGCCTGGGCGGAGCGCGTCGGCACCCGGCTGCACCCCGTGCACCCCCACCGGACCTCCGTATTCGGACTGCACTGCGTCCCCTCCGTCCGTGAGCTGCCCGAGCCCGTCGACCTGGCCGTGCTGCTGGTCGCCGACCCCCTCCCGGTGATCGAGGAACTCGGCGAGGCCAAGGTGAAGTTCGCCGTGGCGTTCGCCTCCGGGTACGCCGAGACCGGCGCGCAGGGTGCTGCCGCCCAGGCCCGGCTGGCCGCCGCCGTGGAGCGCTCCGGCCTCAGGCTGCTCGGCCCCAACACCAACCTCAACGCCTTCGAACGCTTCCGGGACGACCTCGAAGGGCCCGCGGTCGCCCTGATCACCCAGTCCGGCCACCAGGGACGGCCCGTGTTCACCATGCAGGAGCTGGGCGTACGCCTGTCCCACTGGGCGCCCACCGGCAACGAGGCAGACCTGGAGAGCTCCGACTTCATCTCGTACTTCGCCGAGCACCCCGACGTCGGCGCCATCGCCTGTTACCTCGAAGGGCTCAAGGACGGCCGCTCCTTCCTCCTCGCCGCCGACCGGGCCGCCCGGCGCGGGGTCCCGGTCGTCGCCGTGAAGGTGGGCCGCACCGAGACCGGCGCGCGCACCGCCGCCTCCCACACCGGCAAGCTGACCGGAACGGACGACGTGGTGGACGCGGCGATGCGGCAGTTCGGTGTGATCCGGGTGGACGGGCTCGACGAACTCCAGGACACGTCCGCCCTGTTGGCGCGAGCACGCCCGCCGGTCGCCGACGGGGTCGCCGTCTACTCGATCTCCGGCGGGACCGGCGCGCACTTCTCCGACCTGGCGACCGCGGCCGGGCTGCGGATCCCCCAGCTGTCCGAGGCCAAGCAGGCCGAACTGCACCAGTGGATACCGCCGTACCTGAACGTCGCGAACCCGATAGACAACGGCGGCCACCCCGTGGGCGACTGGCGCGGCCGGAAGATCATCGACGCGATCCTGGCCGACCCGTCGGTCGGCGTGCTGATCTGCCCGATCACCGGCCCCTTCCCGCCGATGAGCGACCGGCTCGCGCAGGACCTGGTGGACGCGGCGGAGACCACCGACAAGCTCGTGTGCGTGGTGTGGGGCTCGCCGCTGGGCACCGAGGCCGCGTACCGCGAGACACTGCTCGGCTCGTCCCGGCTCGCCACGTTCCGTACGTTCGCCAACTGCATCACGGCCGTACGCGCCCACCTGGAGCACCACCGCTTCACCGCGCACTACCGCTCGCCCTTCGACGAGGCCCCGCGCACCCCCTCCCCGTCCTTCCGCAAGGCGCAGGCCCTGATGCGGCCGGGCAAACAGCTGAGCGAGCACGCGGCGAAGCAGCTGCTTCGCGCGTACGGGATCCGGGTGCCGCGCGAGCAGCTGGTCACCAGCGCGGCGGCCGCGGTCCGGGCGGCCGGGCTGATCGGCTACCCCGTCGTCATGAAGGCCTCGGCGCCGCAGCTCGCCCACAAGACCGAACTCGGCCTGGTCAAGGTGGGCCTGACCTCGGCGAGCCAGGTACGCGACGCGTACCGGGAACTCACCGACATCGCCCGTTACGAGGGCGTCGAGCTCGACGGGATCCTGGTCTGCCAGATGGTGGAGTGGGGTGTGGAAATGGTCGTCGGGGTCACCCGGGACGCGCTGTTCGGCCCGACGGTGACGGTCGGTCTCGGCGGGGTGCTGGTGGAGGTCCTGCGGGATGCGGCCGTACGCGTCCCGCCGTTCGGGGAGGACCAGGCCCGCACGATGCTCACGGAACTGCGCGGCCGGGCCCTGCTGGACGGGGTGCGGGGCGGGCCGCCCGTGGATGTGGACGCGCTGGTGGAAGTGGTGCTGCGGGTCCAGCGGATGGCGCTGGAGCTGGGCGACCAGCTCTCCGAGCTGGACATCAACCCGCTGATGGTGCTGCCGCGGGGGCAGGGCGCGGTGGCGCTCGACGCGCTGGCGGTGTGCCGATGAGCGCCGCGGTGCTCCACCGCATGGAGGGCGCGGTCTCGTGGATCACGCTGAACCGCCCCGAGGCCATGAACGCGGTGACCTGGGACCAGCGGGAGCGGATCATCGCGCTGCTGGCGGAGGCGTCCTCGGACCCCGCCGTACGGGCGCTCGTCCTCACCGCGACCGGCAAGGGCTTCTGCGCGGGCGCGGACCTGCGCGGCGGCCCGTCGGCGGGCTCTGCGGACGCTGCGGGTTCCGCAGGATCGGCGGGATCGGCGGACTCGGCGCGTGACCGGATCGCCGGGGACGTCTCCCGGATGATCCGCCTGGGCGCCCAGCGCCTGATCGCGGCCGTCCTGGACTGCGAGAAGCCGGTGATCGCCGCGGTCAACGGCACGGCGGCGGGCATCGGCGCGCATCTGGCGTTCGCCTGCGACCTGGTGCTGGCGGCGGAAGGGGCCCGTTTCATCGAGGTGTTCGTCCGCCGCGGTCTGGTCCCGGACGGCGGCGGAGCGTATCTGCTGCCCCGGCTGGTGGGCCCGCAGCGGGCCAAGGAGCTGATGTTCTTCGGCGACGCCCTTCCGGCGGCCGAGGCGGCCCGCCTGGGCCTGGTCAACCGGGTGGTCGCCGCGTCCGACCTGGAGAAGACGGCCCGCGCGTGGTCCGAGCGCCTGGCGACCGGCCCCACAAGGGCGTTGGCGCTGACGAAGCAGCTGGTGAACGCGTCCCTGGACGTGGACCGTACAACGGCCTTCGCGGCGGAGGCGACGGCCCAGGAACTCAACATGACCACGCGCGACGCGAACGAGGGCGTAGCGAGCTTCGTGCAGCGCCGACCGCCGGAGTTCGAGGGCCGGTAGCACTGCGCACCGGGAGCCACCGCTCGACCGCGCGAGCTGACGCCGGCCACCGGCCCCGGTCCCTCACGCCGGAGCTCCGGACGGCCGAACGGCCTACTCCTTGTCGAGGATGTGCAGGTCTCCTGAGTCCGGGTCGCCGAACAGGGCGAAGAGTTCGGGATCGTCTTCCGTGCCGCCGATGGTCCAGTCCGTCAGCCGCGCGCAGCTGCCGACGTCGATGCGGACCACCGCCCGCTCGCCGGCGGACGGACCGTCCACGCGATGCCACGTGCCGGTTCCTGTGCAGCGCGACAGCGCGTCGTCGGTGAAGTGGTAGTCCTCGCCTTCGTACGGCACCGAGTCCACCACGGCCCGGCCGTCCGGGTGGAGGCGGACGACCGCGCCGTCGTCCCGGCCCTGCCAGACACCCGTGAGCTGCCGCTCCGTCAGATTCGGCGGCTCGTACTCCGTGATGACGCCGGTGAGCAGCGCGGTGACACCCAGGACGAGTGTGGCCCCGACCAGACCCGCGCCGGCGACGGAGGTGCGCCGCCAGATCTTCGGCTTCGCCGACGATGCGCTCCTACGGCGCCAGTAGGCGGCGCTCAGTGCCGGGAGCACCCCGCTCGCCGCGATCCACAGCCAGGCCGGTGCGTAGGAGACATCGAAAAGGAGGGCAGCCCCGGCCGCGTACACGGATGCGAGCGCCGCGAGACTCCCGGCCGTCCAGACCCACTCGGGGCCCGCCCAGCGCCGTGTGGCCGCACCCGCGGCGAGAGTCACGGGCAGCGTGTACGCCCCGGCGTGGGCCCACCCGGCCAGGGCCAGTACGAGCGGCCCGATCCCGCACATGCACAGGAGGCCGAACGCGGCCAGACCGCCCCCGTACCCCACTCCATAGCTGTCGTCGCCGAGCGAGAGGATCATCATGGCGAGCGCCGTGGCCGCCGCCTGCCAGGCGAAGGCGGCCGCTGCGGCCTGGACGGTCGTGTCCTGCGCATCGGCCTGCGGGCCGGGCCCCCGCCGCTGTACCTGCATTCTTTCCGCCCCCATCGTCCTGACGACCCGGCCGGGCCTGTGCCGCACTCCGGAATCACCTCGGTTTGAACATGTTCAAACCGAGGTGAACGTACCGCACTCCGCTCCCGCGACCCCACCGGGGTTCCCATCTGACGATCCGTCAGCTTCAATGGAGGCGTGATGGGACACGCAGGGATGGCCGCCGCCGCCGTCCGCTACCTCCGGTCGGCCGGGGCCCCCACAGCCGCCGAGCCGTACGAAACGATGCCGCGCCCCGTACTGCGGGCCGTCGGCGACGACGAGCGGCCGCCGGTCGACGCCGGCGAGTTCCGTCGCGTGCTCGGCCACTTCGCGACCGGCGTCACGGTGGTCACCGCGTACGACGACGACGGGCCCGCCGGTTTCGCATGCCAGTCCTTCACGTCCCTGTCCCTCGACCCGCCCCTGGTCGCCTTCATGGTCGCCCGCACCTCGGCCAGCTGGCCGCGCATCGCCCGCGCCGGGGCGTTCTGCGTCAACGTGCTGGGCGACCACCAGGGCGAGCTGTGCCGCGCCTTCGCGGTCAGCGGCGCGGACAAGTTCGCCGGGGTCACCTGGGCCCGTTCCGCCGCGACCGGATCACCCCTGCTGGCAGGCGTACCGGCCTGGATCGACTGCACGATCCAGACGGTCCACACCGGCGGCGACCACCTCATCGTGGTGGGCCGGGTGGAGATTCTGGACGCGGACCAGGACGGCGCACCCCTGCTCTTCCACCGCGGCCGGTTCGGACGGTTCACGTCGTAGGCCGGCCGCCAGGAGGCGCTCACGTCGCAGGCCGTCCGGGGGCGCTCACACGCCGGCGCCCTCCAGCCTGGGCAGCGGCTTCCGCCTGATCACCAGGGCCATCAGCGCCGCCGCCGCGCACAGGGCCCCCGAGGCGTACCAGACCACGTCGTACGAGCCGAAGACATCGCGCGCCATGCCGCCCACGAAGGCGACGACGGCCGCGCCCACCTGGTGGGAGGCGAGCACCCAGCCGAAGACGATCGCGCTGTCGTCGCCGTAGTGCTCGCGGCACAGGGCGATCGTCGGCGGGACCGTGGCCACCCAGTCCAGGCCGTAGAAGACGATGAAGAAGAGCATCGGCGGATGGACGGAGGGAGCCAGCAGCACGGGCAGGAAAAGGAGCGAGATGCCGCGCAGGGCGTAGTAGACGGCCAGCAGCCGCCGCGCCTCGAAGCGGTCGGTGAACCAGCCCGATGCGATCGTGCCGACGACATCGAAGACCCCGATGACGGCGAGCAGCGAGGCGGCCGCCGTGATCGGCATGCGGTGGTCATGGGCCGCCGGGATGAAATATGTCTTGACCAGGCCGTTCGTCGATGCGCCGCAGATCGCGAAGGAGCCGGCGAGCAACCAGAACGGGCCGGTGCGGGCCGCCCGGAACAGCACCGTGACCGCGCGCCGGGCCGCGCCCGGCACCGGATCGGGCTTGGGCGTGAAGCCCTCGGCACCGTATGCCGCGATGCCCACGTCCGCCGGGTGGTCGCGCAGCAGCAGCCAGACGAAGGGGACGACGGCCAGCGCGGAGAGCGCCACGGTGACCGCGGCGGGCCGCCAGCCGTGGTTCTCCACCAGCCAGGACAGCAGCGGCAGGAACACCAGCTGACCGGAGGCGCCGGCCGCCGTGAGGATGCCGGTGACCAGGCCACGGCGCCGGACGAACCACCGGTTGGTGACGGTCGCGGCGAACGCGAGCGCCATGGACCCGCTGCCGAGGCCGACGAGGATGCCCCAGTACAGGACCAGTTGCCACGAGGCCGTCATGAAGACGGTCAGCCCGGAGCCGACGGCGATCACGGTCAGCGCGACCGCGACGACCCGGCGGATGCCGAACCGGTCCATCAACGCCGCGGCGAACGGCGCGGTCAGCCCGTACAGCGCGAGGTTCACCGAGACGGCGAAGCCGATCGTGCCCCGCGACCAGTCGAACCGGTCGTGCAGCGGCTCGATCAGCAGACCCGGCAGGGAGGCGAAGGCGGCGGCGCCGGTGATCGTCACAAAGGTGACGGCCGCGACGAACCATGCGCGGTGGACACGGGGAGTGCGGCGCAGCGGCTCGGGACTGCCGGACCGGGCGGAGAGATCGGTTGTCTGGGTCACGTCACCCAGCATCCGGGGCCGTTCACTGTGCAACGAGTGGCCCGAGGGACAGCATTCGATACGATCGGGCCATGACCGTCCCGCAGAACCCGAAGCACGACGAGCAGCGCGGCGCGCCGAAGCGCCACCGCGTCGTCGTCATCGCCATGCCGCAGGTCATCCCGTTCGAGCTCGGCATCCCGCACCGCATCTTCGGCCGCGCATTCTCCGCCGACGGCGAGCCGCTCTACGAGGTCGTCACCTGCGCCACCGCCCCCGGTCTCGTCCGCGCCGAGGCGGACTTCTCGCTGTACGTCGAACACGGCCCGGAGGCCCTCGAGGACGCGGACACGGTCATCGTCCCGGCCGCCTACGAACCGGATGTCCTCTATCGCGAGGGGCGGCTGCCCGACGATCTGGCCGAGCTCTTCCGCCACGTCCGCCCGGGCACGCGCATGGCCTCCATCTGCACCGGCAGCTTCATGCTGGCGGCGGCCGGCTATCTGGACGGCAGGCCCGCCACCACCCACTGGCACTGGGCGGACCGCTTCCAGCGGCTCTTCCCCACCGTCAAGGTCGACCCCGACGTGCTCTACATCGACGACGGCGACGTGCTGACGTCGGCAGGGGTGGCGGCCGGTATCGACCTGTGCGTGCACATGGTGCGCCGCGATCACGGCGCCGCGGTCGCCAACGACGTCGCCCGGCGCTCCGTCGTACCGCCGCACCGCGACGGCGGACAGGCCCAGTACATCCACCGGCCCCTTCCCGAACCGCAGGTCGCGACCACCACCACCGCGCGGGCCTGGGCGCTGCGCCGCCTCCATGGCCCGATCCAGCTGCGGGACATGGCCGACCAGGAGTCCATGAGCGTACGGACCTTCACCCGGCGCTTCCGCGAGGAGGTCGGCATCAGCCCGGGGCAGTGGCTCACCCAGCAGCGTGTCGAACGGGCGCGGCATCTGCTGGAGTCGACGGACCTGTCGGTCGACCAGGTGGCACGGGACGCGGGGTTCGGCACCGCGCAGTCGATGCGCCAGCATCTGCAGGCGGCGCTCGGCGTCCCGCCCACCGTCTACCGCCGTACCTTCCGCGCCACCGCGGACGGCGGGAACGGCAGCGGCAGGAACGGGAACACCGTGCGCGGCGCCTGACCGTCACATCGTCAGCACGCCGCGGGCCACCCGCCCGTGGTGCGCGTCGTCCGCAGCCTTCGCGAAGTCCTCGATCGGATAGGTCTCGGTGACCAGTTCGTCGAGCAGCAGTCGCCCCTGCCGGTACAGCTCGGCGTACAGCGCGATGTCGCGCTGCGGGCGGGAGGAGCCGTAGCGGCAGCCCAGGACCGCCTTGTCCAGGAACAGCGCCGCGGGCAGGAACGTCGCCTCGGCCGTCGGCGCGGGCATGCCGAGCAGGATCGCCTGGCCGCCGCGGTCCAGAAGCTCTATCGCCTGCCGGACGAGGGCGGTGTTGCCGACGCACTCGAAGACATGGTCGGCGCCGGTCGGCAGGATCTCGCGTACGCCCTCCGTGGAGGTCAAGAACGCGGTGGCGCCGAACTGACGGGCCACGGCCTCCTTCGCCGGATTCGCGTCGACGGCGACGATCACGGACGCGCCGGCGATCCGGGCGCCCTGCAGGACGTTGAGCCCGACGCCGCCGGTCCCGATGACGACGACGCTCTCCCCGCGGTCGACCCTGGCGCGGTTCAGTACGGCTCCGACTCCCGTGAGCACACCGCAGCCGATCAGCGCGGCGGAGGTGAGCGGGATGTCCACGGGAATCCTCACCGCCTGGACCGCCTTGACGATCGTCAGCTCGGCGAAGGCGGAGTTGGCTGCGAACTGGAACAGCGGCCGGCCGCCGCGGGAGAACGGGCGGCCCGGCCGGCCGATCGCCTTGCGGCACATCGTGGGCCGGCCGCGGTCGCAGTCCGCGCAGGCGCCGCAGTTGGCGAGCGTGGACAGGGCGACATGGTCGCCGGGCACGACATGGCCCACTCCGGGGCCGACCGCCTCGACGACACCCGCGCCCTCGTGACCGAGTACCACCGGCACGGGGAACGGGATCGTGCCGTCGATCACCGACAGATCGCTGTGGCACAGACCCGCGGCGGCCACGGCGACCAGGACCTCGCCGGGACCGGGGGCGCGTATCTCCAGATCGTCGACGACCTGGGCCTGCTTCCCGTCGAACACCACGCCCTTCATCTGGGCTCCCTCGGTAGGCCGAGCACCCGCTCGGCGATGATCGTGCGCTGGATCTCGTCCGAGCCGCCGTAGATGGTGTCGGCCCGGGAGAAGAGGAACAGATGCTGGAGATCGTCGAGTTCGTACGACCCCGGCGCCCAGGCGCCCGGTCCGGTGGTGGCCCCCGCGCCCCGCACCTGCATCGCCAGCTCACCGAGCCGCTGATGCCAGCGGCCCCACAGCAGCTTGGCGACGCTGGGGGCACCCGGGTCGTCCCCGGCACCCAGTGTGCGCAGGGCGTTCCAGCGCATGGTGCGCAGGTCGGCCCACAGGTCGACGAGACGCTGCCTGATGACGGGGTCGGCGATCGCGTCGCTGCCGGCGGCCAGATCCACCACCCGTGCGAGCTCCTCCTCGAACCCGATCTGCTGCACCAGGGTGGATACGCCGCGCTCCAGGGCGAGCAGCCCCATCGCGACACGCCACCCGTTGCCTTCACCGCCCACGACGTCCGTGGCCTCGGCGCCGTCGAAGAACACCTCGTTGAACTCCGCGGTCCCGGACATCTGCCGGATCGGCCGGACCTCGATCCGCCCGGGCTGGCGCATGGGCACGAGCAGGAACGACAGCCCGTGATGGCGTCTGGCGGCCGGGTCGGTGCGGGCCAGTACGAAGCAGTGGTCGGCGTCCCGGGCGTGCGAGGTCCAGATCTTCTGCCCGGTGACGCGGTAGGTGTCCCCGTCACGGACGGCGGCGGTCCTGACCCCGGCGAGGTCGGAGCCGGCGCCTGGTTCGCTGTAACCCTGGCACCAGATCTCCTCCCCACGGGCGACGGCGGGCAGATACCGGCCCTTCTGTGCCGCGCTGCCGTAGGCGATCAGGGTGGGGGCGAGGAGGTTCTCGCCGATGTGCCCGATCCGGGCGGGGCCGCCGGCGCGCGCGTACTCCTCGCCCCATACGACCTGCTGGGTGAGCGTCCCGGTCCGGTTCCCGTACGTCCCGTCGCCCCACCCGAGTCCGATCCATCCCCCGCGCCCGAGCTCACGCTCCCAGTCGCGGGCGGAGCGCCCGCCGACCGGGTGCGCCGCGAGCCACTCGCGTGCATCCCGCCGAAATGCGAGGTCGGCGTCCTCGAGCCCGAAGTCCACCCTTCGCCTCCTGTCCGGGGGTGGTTTCTTCTCCCACCCACCGCCCTTGATGTCGGAGGTACGGGGTGCCCCCGACGCCTCCTGCAGAAGGTGCGCACCCTGCCGAGCGGACGCTCCGCGCCCCCGGCGGCACGACCGGTCAGCGAGCTCGCCACGGCGCTGCGCGCCAAGACCCCCGCGTGCACGCTTGCCCGCACGTCCGCCGGGGCGGGCGCCGCGCGCCGCCACTCGGGCAACGCACCGTCCGGGGAACTTCTTCGTCCCACCCCGGCGCCCTGATGTGGCACCCGTGCCGGGTCGCAGACCGGCGCCGCGGTTGTCACCTGCAGCGATCGGGCGGGTGGGCGGTGCTGCCACGCCCGCGCACAGTGGGCGCACCACCCACCGGGCAGGACCGGTGCCCGGGAGCGACCCGCACCGGAAGAACAACCCTCGGTGCGACCCCTGCCCCGCGTCACCCGTTCGGCCGGTCACCGCGCGCCGCCGCCGCGGACATCTCCGACAGCCGCGCCAGCATCGGCATCGGGTCCGTCCCCACCGTGCCCGGCAGGAAGTCCGCGATCCGCTCCGGCGTCCACGCACCGCCCTCAGCGTACCCGGCGCGCAGTTCCCGCGGCTGCGCCCACACCGCGATCTTGGGGCCCGCAATCGTGTAGACCTGGCCCGTGATCCGCTCCTCGCGGGCCCGGTCGGAGAGCAGGTAGACCACCAGCGCGGCCACGTCCTCCGGCTCGCCGATCTCCTTGAGTTCCATGGGGACGTTCGCCGACATCCGGGTCCGCGCGACCGGCGCGACCGCGTTCGCCGTGACGCCGTACTTGTGCAGGCCCAGCGCCGCGCTCCGCACGAGCGAGATGATTCCGCCCTTCGCCGCCGCGTAGTTGGCCTGGGCCACCGATCCCTGGTGGTTGCCGCTGGTGAAGCCGATCAGTGTCCCGGACCCCTGCTTGCGCATCACCGCCGACGCCGCCCGGAACACCGTGAACGTGCCCTTCAGATGGGTGGCGACGACCGGGTCCCACTCCTGCTCCGACATGTTGAAGAGCATCCGCTCGCGCAGAATGCCCGCCACGCACACGACCCCGTCGATGCGCCCGTACTCCGCGAGTGCGACATCGACCACCCGCTGCCCGCCGGCCATCGTGGCGATGTCGTCCGCGACCGCGACCGCCGAACCTCCGGCCGCCTCGATCTCCTTGACGACCGCCGCCGCGATCTCGCTCGTCGGCTCGCCGCCCTCGATCGAGACGCCGTAGTCGTTGACGACGACCTTCGCTCCTTCGGCAGCCGCGGCCAGCGCCACCGCCCGGCCGATGCCGCGCCCGGCACCCGTCACGGCGATGACCTTGCCCGACAAGAAGTTCCCCACGCCCGGCCCCTTCCCGCAGTTTCTGACGGACCGTTAGATTCTACGGTCAGTCAGATACCCGCGCACAAGCCCCAGGAGGCCCGATGTCCCTGCCGGCCGAGTTCCACGACATCGCCAAGCGCGTGAACAACTGGGGGCGCTGGGGCGAGGACGACGAGATCGGCACACTCAACCTGATCACCGGCACCGTGGTCAGGGACGCCGCCGCCCAGGTGCGCCGCGGTCTGCGCATCCCCCTCGCGCTGCCCCTGCACCAGGACGGCCTCCAGACCGGCATGATCCCGGGCCGGGTGAACCCCCTGCACACCATGGTCCAGATCAACCAGGAGCTCTTCGGTCCTGGCACCGTCGCCACCAGCGACGACGCCGTCACCATGGGCCTGCAGGCCGCCACCCACTGGGACGCTCTCACCCATGTCTCGCACTCGGGGCGTATCTACAACGGCCGCCCCGCCGGCACGATCACCGCGCACACCCGGTCCCGCTTCAGCGGCATCGACAAGGCCACACCGGTGATCTCACGCGGGGTGCTTCTCGACGTGGCCCGCGCGAAGGGCCTGGAGCGGCTGCCGGGAGACCATGCCGTCACGCCCGAGGACCTCGACGAGGCCGCGGAGTTCGGCGGTGTGACGGTCCGCGCCGGTGACATCGTGCTCGTACGGACGGGGCAGATGCAGCTCTGCCTGGGCGGCGACAAGCACGGCTACGGCTACCCGTCCCCCGGACTGTCCGTCCGCACCCCGGAGTGGTTCCACGCCCGCGATGTCGCCGCCGTCGCGAACGACACCCTCACCTTCGAGATCTTTCCGCCGGAGATCGAGAACCTGTGGCTGCCCGTGCATGCACTCGATCTCGTCGAGATGGGCATGCTCCAGGGGCAGAACTGGAATCTGGAGACGCTGTCCACAGCCTGTGCACAAGAGCAGCGGTACGCGTTCCTGCTGTCGGCGATGCCCGAGCCGTTCGTCGGCGGCACCGGTACGCCGGTCGCCCCGGTGGCGGTCCTGTGAGCCGGCCTGGACCGGATACGTCAGGCGCCGCGTGTGATCGCGTACGCCCCCGGCTCGTACACCGGCGGGACGACCGTCGGGGCACACCTGTCCACCTCGCACCAGATGGACTTCCCGACGCCCTCGCGCTGCCAGCCCCAGCGGTCCGCGAGCCCGTCGACCAGAGCCAGGCCCCGCCCGTTGGTGTCGTCACCGTCCGCGCGACGGCGCTGCGGCGGGCTGGCGCTGATGTCGACGACCTCCACCCGCACGGTGCCGGCCTCCGACGCCCCCGATCCGAAGAGCATCCGCAGCACGGCCGGACAACCGGTGTGCACCACGGCGTTGGTGACCAGCTCCGAGATCAGCAGGATCAACGTCTCGGCCAGTGGCTCGTCGTCCGGGACCCCGGAACCGACGAGCCGCGAACGTGCCCATCTGCGAGCGCGCCCCACCTCCGCGGGATCAGGCCCGACTTCCAATTGCACCTGAAGCACCTGCACCGCTCACACCATCCGAACCGGCGGACACATCGCCTCGCGCCTCAACACCATCACGGAATGTGATTCCCTTACGAGACAGCATGGTTGACGTACAGTCACCGCAACAAGCGCTTCGGGCATATTCCAGCGGGACGGAGTACCCATGGTGCATACTGTGCGACGCACATCGCGGAGCATCGAACAAAGACGCCAAACGGGTACGCAAAGCCGGTCCGCACAGGCCGGAAGGCATACGTCCCCCGGCCCGGAGCGACCGCGTCGGCAGCACGGTGAGGCCCCGCGAGGCTTCCCGTACTCACAGCGACTCCCATCCCACGGAGCGTACCCGAGGCAGGTCGCAACTCCGGGCCGTGACAAGTCGGACGAAGGACACAACCCGATATCAACGCACGGTGACGGATCAGAGTGCCAAGGCCAAGGCCTCGGCCTGGATCTCCTCCGCACGGTCCGCGGTCAGCCACATCTCGGCCCGCAGCCAGGCCCGTTTGAGGTGGAGATGGACGTCGGCCTCCCAGGTGAAGCCCATGCCGCCGAAGATCTGGAGGCAGTCGCGGGCATTGCCGGCCGCCGCCTCGTCGGCGAGCAGTTTGGCGCCGGCCGTCTCGACGGGGTCGGCGGTGACGGCGGCGGCGTAGACGGCGGTGCGGGCGAGTTCGGCGCGTACCAGCATCCCCGCGCACAGATGCTTGACGGCCTGGAAGCCGCCGATGGGCCGGCCGAACTGGGTGCGTTCCCCCGCGTACCGCACGGCCATCTCGGTGGTCCGCGCGGCGGAGCCCACCTGCTCCGCGGCGGTCAGCAGCGTCCCGACCGGATCCGGGGGCGCGGGCCGCACCCGGTGCAGGGGTGTGAGCGGGTCCACGGACCGTACGGCCACGGCGTCCACGACCTCGCCGCGCACGACGTCGGCGGCGTCCAGCCAGGGCACGAGCGCACCCGCGGCCGCGGTCACCACGGTCTCCCCGGTGGCGGCGCCGGGTACGAGTCCCGCGGCGAGATGGGTGGCCACGACCGGGCCGGGCACCAGCGCCCGCCCGAGTTCCTCGAAGACGACGGCGGCGTCGGCGAGCCCGAGCCCGACCCCACCGTCGGCCTCCGGCAGCCGCAACGAGAACACGCCGGCCTCCCCGAGCACGCGCCACAGCTCCCGGTCGAGCGGGGGTGACGACGTCGACCCACCCTGCTCCCGGGAGCCGGCCCCCGTCCCCCTGTCCCCGCCGCGGGATGCCGGCGCGGCCCGGCGGGCCGGGTCCTGCTCCTCGGGAGGAAGGGAGGCCGGGGGGTCCAGCGCCGCCCGGAGCGCGGTGCGGTCCCAGCGGGCCGCGAGCAGTTCGCGCACGGCACGCCGCAATGCCCGTTGGTCCTCGGTCGGTTGGAAGTGCATGGCGCGCGCTCACCGGTCCTTCGGAAGGCCGAGGATCCGCTCGGCGACGATGTTCCGCTGGATCTGGGACGTGCCGGCCGCGATCGTGTACGACAGCGAGGACAGCCGGTCCAGCGTCCAGTCCCGCGACAGGTCCAGCGCGTCGGGCCCGAGGACCTCGGCGGCCGTGTCGTACAGCTCCTGGCGCGCGTGCGAGTAGCGGAGCTTGAACACCGAGCCGCCCGTCCCGGGGACGCCGCCCGTCGCCTGGGCCTCGCTGACGTTCCACTGGATGAGCCGCCACAGCGCCGCGAACTCGGCATGCAGACGGCCCAGCCTGCGGCGCAGCACCGCATCGTCCCAGCGGCCGTTCGCGCGAGCCGTGCGGGCCAGTTCGCCCAGCGTGCGGCGGCAGGCGACGACCTCGCCGACGAAGGCCGTGCCGCGCTCGAAGGAGAGGGTGACCATGGTGACGCGCCAGCCGTCGTTCTCCGCGCCGACACGGTTCGCGACCGGGACGCGGACCTCGTCCAGGAAGACCTCGGCGAACTCCGTGGACCCGGCCAGCGTGCGCAGCGGCCGTACGGTGATGCCGGCGGCGTCCATCGGCATGGCCAGCCAGGAGATACCGCGGTGCTTCGGCGCGTCCGGGTCCGTGCGCACCAGCAGTTCGCACCAGTCGGCCACCTCCGCGTGCGAGGTCCAGATCTTCGACCCCGTCACCACGTACGCGTCGCCGTCCCGCACGGCGCGGGTGCGCAGTGCGGCGAGGTCGGAGCCGGCGTCCGGTTCGCTGAAGCCCTGGCACCAGACCGCCTCGCCCGTGAGGATCGGCCGCAGCCAGCGCTCCCGCTGCTCCGCCGTGCCCTCCGCGTCGATCGTCGGCCCGGCGTGCAGCAGCCCGACGAAGTTGGCGCCCACATACGGCGCTCCGGCCGTCTCCGTCTCCTCCAGGAAGATCAGCCGCAGGGTCGGGGAGGCGTCCCAGTGGACGTCCGCGTACCCGGCGTCGAACAGCGCCCGCTGCCAGGCGGTGTCGTACTTCCGGCGTCCCGGCCAGTCGTCCGGCGACGGCTTCGGCGGCAGGGTGGGCAGCGCCACCGCCAGCCACGCGCGCAGCCTCGCCCGGAAGTCCTCCTCCTCGGCCGTGTACGTGAGGTCCACTAGCGGTCCAGATCCAGGTCCAGCATCCGGATCGCGTTGCCGCGCATCAGCTTGTAGACGGTCTCGTCGTCGAGATCCTTCACATGGTCGAGCGCGACCTCCTTGGTGTGCGGGAAGGTCGAGTCGACATGCGGGTAGTCGGTCTCGAAGGTGGCGTTGTCCCGGCCGACCACGTCCAGCGACGCGACTCCGTGCTTGTCGCGGAAGAAGCAGCAGAAGATCTGCCGGTAGTAGTACGTGGACGGGGGCTCGGGGATCAGGTCGCGTACGCCGCCCCAGGCCCGGTGCTCCTCCCACACGTCGTCGGCGCGCTCCAGGGCGTACGGGATCCATCCCATCTGGCCCTCGCTGTACGCGAGCTTGAGCCGGGGGAACCTGACCAGCACCCCGCTGAAGAGGAAGTCCATCATCGAGGCCATCGCGTTGTTGAAGGACAGGGACGCCTGCACGGCAGGGGGCGCGTCCGGGGACGCCGCCGGCATCTGGGAGGACGAACCGATGTGCATGTTGACGACCGTGCCGGTCTCCTGGCAGGCCGCGAAGAACGGGTCCCAGTAGCCGCAGTGGATGGACGGCAGTCCGAGATGGGTGGGGATCTCGGAGAACGTCACGGCGCGCACGCCGCGCGCGGCGTTGCGGTGGATCTCGGCGACCGCCAGGCCGATGTCCCACAGGGGGATGATGCACAGCGGGATCAGCCGTCCGCCGCTGTCGCCGCACCACTCCTCGACCATCCAGTCGTTGTAGGCGCGCACGCAGGCGAGCGCGACCTCCTTGTCCTTCGCCTCGGCGAAGGTCTGGCCGCAGAAGCGCGGGAAGGTGGGGAAGCACAGGGACGCCTCGACATGGTTGAGGTCCATGTCCCTGAGCCGTTCCACCGGGTCCCAGCAGCCGCGCCGCATCTCCTCGCGGGTGATGCCCTCGAGCGTCATGTCGTCGCGGTCGAAGCCGACGGCGGCGATGTTGCGCTTGTACGGGAACTTCAGGTCCTCGTAGATCCACCAGTCCGCCGGCGGCCCGTCCGGGTCCATCGTGATCCGGTATTTCCCGCCGATGTACGCGAGCTCGCCGATCCCGGCGGTGAGGGGCCTCGGCCCGCGGTCGCGGTACTTCGCCGGAAGCCAGGTCTCGAAGAGATGCGCCGGCTCGATCACATGGTCGTCGACGCTCACGATCCGGGGCAGTTCCTGTTCCATCGAGGCCTCCGCTGCCGACTTATTTCTGACGGGTCGTCAGAAATCAGGCTAGCCCCGCACCCCTGGACCGACAAGGCGGCGGGCCCTACGCTCTCCCCGCACGATCTGACTGCCCGTCAGTTATAGCCATCTCTCGCCAAGGGGGTCCGGCATGCACGAGACCGCACACGCACTGGGTGAGGCCCGCACACTCTGGGAGCTCGTCGACCGCCGCGCCGCCCTCACCCCCGGCCGCCCCGTCCTCCTCCAAGGCGACCGCACCCTCACCTTCGGCGGCCTGCGGGACGGCGCCGAACGGGCCGCCGCCGGCCTGTACGCCATGGGGGTACGGCCCGGCACGGTCGTCGCCTGGCAACTGCCCACCCGGATCGAGACGGTCCTGCTCTCCGTGGCCCTCGCCCGGCTCGGCGCCGTGCAGTCGCCGGTCATCCCGTTCTACCGGGACCGCGAGGCCGGCTTCGCACTGCGCGAGTCGAAGGCCGAGTTCTTCGCCGTGCCCGGCGAATGGCGGGGCTTCGACCACACCGCGATGGCGGACCGGATCGGGGCGCGCGGTGTCTTCGAGGCGTACGCCTCGCTCCCCGACGGCGATCCCTCGACGCTCCCTGCGCCCCCCGCCCGGGGCACGGACGTACGCTGGATCTATTGGACCTCGGGCACCACGTCCGACCCCAAGGGCGTGCTGCACACCGACCGTTCACTGATCGCGGGCGGATCGTGCCTCGCGCACGCGCTGCGCCTGTCGCCGGACGACATCGGCTCGATCGCGTTCCCCTTCGCCCACATCGGCGGTCCGGACTATCTGGTGATGCTGCTCCTGTACGGGTTCCCGGCGGTCCTGTTCGAGCAGTTCGCGCTGCCCGGCGCACTGGCGGAGTACCGCAGACACGGGGTGACGACCGCCGGCGGGTCCACCGCCTTCTACTCCATGTTCCTCGCCGAGCAGCGCAAACAGCCCGGCGAGAGGCTGATCCCCACGCTGCGGCTGCTGGCCGGCGGCGGCGCGCCCAAGCCTCCGGAGCTCTATCACGCCGTCGTCCGCGAGATGGGCTGTCTGCTCACCCACGGCTACGGCATGACCGAGGTCCCGATGATCACGATGGGCTCGCCCGACGACACCCCCGAGAACCTCGCCACCACCGAGGGCAGGCCGCCCGCCGGGATGGAGATACGCATCGTCGACGGCGAGGTGCGGCTGCGCGGCGAAGCCGTCTGCCAGGGCTACCTCGACGGTGGCCGGTCGGCCGACGCCTTCGACTCCGACGGTTTTCTGCGCACCGGCGACCTCGGCCGGATCACCGAGAGCGGTCATCTGGTCCTGACCGGGCGCCTCAAGGACGTCATCATCCGCAAGGGCGAGAACATCTCCGCGCAGGAGATCGAGGAACTGCTGCACCGGCACCCGGCGGTGGGCGACGCCGCGGTGATCGGGCTGCCCGATCCCGAACGCGGCGAACGGGTCTGCGCGGTCGTCGAACGGGCGGCGGGAGCCGAAGACCTCACGCTCGACGCGGTGACCGCGTATCTGCGGGGGGAGGGCCTGTCCGTCCACAAACTGCCGGAGCAGCTCGAGGTGGTGGATGCCCTCCCCCGGAACGACACCCTGCGCAAGGTGCTGAAGTACAAGCTCAGGGAGCGGTACACGTGAGGCCGCGTGCCGGTGGTGCGCGTGGGGCTACTTCGGCTGCTCGGGAGTGACGTAGTACGAGGCGAAGCCGCTCAGGACCTCTTCCTCGGAGATCCGGCCGTCACCGTCCGCGTCCAGGGCCGCGGCGGCCTGGTCCGCGGCCGGCGCCTCCACGCCCAGGGCACGCAGCACCCGCGCCGCCGCCTGTGGTGTCACGCCGTTGCCGTCCTCGTCGGCGATGGCGATCACCGCATGCAGGAACGGGCGGGCGATCTCGCCGAACCGGTGCGGATTGTCGCGCAGCCGCTTCACCGCGCCCGTGACGAACTCCTGGCGGGTGACCCGCTGGTCACCGTCCACGTCGGCGATGCCCGCCATGCCCTGCCAGAACGCCTCGGCGCCGCTGTAGAGAGCCTGGCCCTTGTCGGACCGTGCGGTGACGGAGAACTCCGCCAGCAGGGCTGCCGCGGCCCCGCTGAAATCCTCACGGTCGATGTAGCCGTTGCCGTCCTGATCGAAAGCGGCGAAGCGGGAAGCGATCTTCCGCTCATACTCTGCGCTGTCCATGCGGGGAGAGTACGGCCCCGCGAGCTGACGCGTGCACGTACCCGGCTAATTGCATGGTGACGACATCCCGGCGAAGGGCAGGTGACGGGCGTGCGGGACCTCCGCCGAACGTCAGGCGGACAGCGGCCGGGCCCCCTCGTCGGTGGCCGAACCGGCGTCCGCGTACACCTCGAAGAGGCGGCGTACGCCCAGCGCGCCCAGCACCCGGTTGACGTGCGAGCCGTCCTCCGCGCCCTGTGCGGGCAGTATCAGGCGCAGCCGGCCGCGGCAGGAGCGCAGCAGCCGGCGGGTGGCGATCAGTACGCCGACACCGCTGGAGTCGCAGAAGAACACCCCGGACAGATCGAGCACCAGATCGTGCCGCCCGGCGGCGACCACATCATGGACATGCTGGCGGACCATGGGGGACGAGACGAGATCGAGCTCGCCGCACACGTGGAGCACGGTCCACCCGTCCTGCCGGGTCTCTGCCACATTGAGCATCACCACGTCCGGACCTCTCCTTGGGCCGGCCGCGCGCGACCGGAAGCCGTACTTCCACCGCCGCCTGCCCCACCGTTCTCCGCTGAAACGCGATACCCGACACCCAGGCCGCGGGGCTCTACCACCTGGGGCGGCTCCGGGGGATGTACTTGCCGCAAAGGGGAGTGCCTACGTCGTTAGGCGCACTACATTCGATGGAAGGCAGGACGGGAGCAGGGCAGGCACGGGCGTCGGGCTTGGGGGCCGCATGGCAAAGGACACACCACCGCGCTGGGACCGCAGGATGCAGCAGCGGCTCGCGCGGGGCGAGGCCGCCGCGCTCGGAGAGCTGTACGACAGGTTCGCGGCGCTCGTGCACAGCCAGGCCCACCGGGTGCTCGACGACGAGGACGCCGCCGACCAGGTCACCCGCGAGGTCTTCGGCTACATCTGGGAGAACCCGGACGCCTACGACCCCAAGCTGGGCTCGATGCGCTCCTGGGTGGCCAAACTCACCAACAGCCAGGCCGTGCACCGGCTGCGCGAGACCGAGGCCGCCGCGCTGGCACAGGGCGGCGGGGGCACCTCGGAGGAGCTGGAGCAGAAGGTGCGCAGGGCAGCCGTCGCGGCCCGCGCCGACTACATCCGCACCTCCATGCCGGCACCGCTGCGGGCCGCGCTGGAGCTGGCGTACTTCGAGCGCAGGGACTACCGCCAGACCGCGGCGGATCTCGGGGTCACCGAGGACGAGGCCAGACGCCGGCTGCGCCTGGGCCTGCAGCTGCTGTCCACCGCGCAGACCCGGTCGCTGGAAGGCTCGTCACCACCCGGCTACGGACGGTCGCTGTGAACGGGCCGCTGGACGGCGGTCCGGGCGGCGGCCGTGGCGACGGCGGGCGCGGGAACGGTCACGACGAGGTACGGGGCGTTCCGCGGATACCGGGACCACGGCCGGCGGCGGACGACCTGGGGCCGGGCGCGTACCGTCCTGCGTCGCCTCCCGATCCCGGGCCCGGGCCCGGGCCGCGCGCCGGGAACGACCCCGCCACGACGGCGACCGGCGCCGGGAGCGCCGCAGATGCCGGCAGCGGCGCCGCCGGTGCCGAGAGCGCCGCCGGTGGCGGACCCTCGTCCGGGTCCGGGTCCGGGTCCACGGCCTCCGGCGACGGGACGCCTCCGGAGGCCGCCCCGTCACACACCGTGCTGAAGTCGCTGCTGGGTGCCTGGGCCCTGTCCGCCTGTTCCGCCGCGGAGACCGCAGCCGTCGAGGAGCACCTCGGCGACTGCGCGCCCTGCGCGGACGAGGCACTGCGGCTGCGTGACGCGGTCGCGCTGCTGCACACCGACCGCGACCTCGATCTCGACCCGCTGCTGCGCTTCCGGGTCCTGGAGAACTGCCTGGGCCGCCGGCCCGCCCGTATCCCGGTGCCGGCCTGGGCCGATCCCTACGACGCGGAGACCGCCCGGCTCGATGCACTGCTACGGGACATCGGAGACTCCGACTGGCACGCGCCGGTACGGCTCAAGTGGTTCGAGGGCAACCGCCAGGTGAACCGCCGGACCACCGTCGCCGGGGTCATCGGGCATCTGATGAGCGTCGACGGTCTCGTCGCGAGCGCACTCGGGCTCGCCGACCCGCTGGGGAGCGGCGCACCGCGCCTGCCGGCCGAGCGCACCGAGGCGTACTGGAGCACTGCGGACCGGCCGCCCACGCGTACCGTCCGCAAGCCATGGCGCGAGCAGAGTCATGCCCTCGTCCGCACCGTCTCCTTCGCGGACCGCGGCGTGGCCGAACTGTCCGTCTCCTATGGAGGGTTCGCGCTGCCGCTGCAGGACTCGCTGCTCGACCGCGCCTTCGAGTGCTGGATCCATGCGGAGGACATCGCGGACGCGGTGGACTATCCGTACGAGCCGCCGAGCGGAAAGCATCTGAACCGGATGATCGACCTGGCGGCGCGGCTGCTGCCCGCGGCACTCGCCGAACGCAGACGCGCCGGGCTCGCCGCACCGCCCAAGCAGCTGGTCACGGCCGGTTCGCCGGGACGCTCGCTGCATCTGGAGGTGGAGGGCTCGGGCGGCGGCAACTGGTACATCGCACTGGACTCCCCGGCCGCCGTCGGGTCACCGGACCGGTCGGTCGCGCAAGTGGCGCTGGACGGCGTGGAGTTCTGCCGGCTCGTCGCCGGCCATGTATCGCCGGAGGAGGCCGCAGCGGGACAGGACGGGGACCGGGAGGCGATCCGGGACGTGCTGTTCGCGGCGGCCTCGCTGAGCCGTATCTGACGTCGTATTCGACGACCGGTCCGAGGCGGTGTCCGGCCCGACGCCGGGCACGGCCGTCCGGCGCCGGGCGCGGCCCGGGGCCGGTCCCGCCGGGCCGGGTCACGGTTTCCCGCTCACGGCCCGCCGACGCTGATGTTCGGGTCACCGTTGGCGCCGTGCGGCTTCAGTTCGATCTTGATGGTGTGCGTCGCATCGCGCGCCGCCGACCCACCACCGCCCGCCGTCAGCACCCCGATCCGCAGCTCGGCCCTGCCGCTGCCCTCCTTGCGCACCTGCACCGCGAACTCCAGATGCACGCTCTCCACACTGAACCGGAGATCGCGCCCCGCCCCCACGCGCTGCGCCTGCTCCAGCTCGTCCCGGACCTGTCCGATCACCTCGGCCAGCCCCGCCACCGCGGTTTCGTCACGCTCAGCCATCGCGCACCCCGTCTCCCGTAGTTATCGTTGAGCAGTATGAGCGTGCTGCGTCGCACATCCAACTCCTTGTCACAGGAGGAGAGTTGGCGGGTCTGCCTGCTCCGCACCCCCGACCGCGCGGGCAAACCGCTGGGCGGGGGCGTACTGCTGCCCGGGGGTCTCGTACTGACCTGCGCGCACACGGTGCTGTCCCGCCCCGACCAGTCGGGCGCGCGCATCCCTCTCGACACCGTCTACGTGGACCTGCCGCGCGTCGCCCTGTCCGACGACGGATGGCAGCCGGTCCCGGCACGGGTGCTGCGGGAGTATCTGGTCCCGCCCACCGGGCACTTCAGCGGTGACCTGGCGCTGCTCAAGCTGGATCACGAGCCGGATGTGCCGTATGCGGTGCTGCACCGGCAGATTCCGGCACGGGGGGCGATGGTGCATGTCATCGGCTACCCCGGCGACCTGCCGGGCGGCGAGGACGTCAACGCCCGCCTGATGAGCCAGGGCGGCCCCGGTCCGCGGTCGGAGTGGGTACAGCTGGACACGCAGGGCCCGCCGTACGTGGTACGGCACGGGTACAGCGGCTGCGGCGTGGTGGACAACAGATCGGGCCGGGTGATCGGCATCGTGGCGCACCAGTTCGGCACCCCGAACGCGCCGGTGCGGCAGGACCACGCGTACATGATCTCGACGGAGACGGTGCTCAGGCACCTGCCGCTGGAACGGCTGGGGCTGACGGTGACCGGGTCCCGCGCGATCTCCCGGGACGTGGTCGTCGCGACCGCCCGGACGGCGTCCGGGCGGGTCCCCGGGCTGCATCGCAGGCTGACCCGCTGGCTGGACGGCGAGCCGGGGACCGATCCGGTGGAGCTGGCCTTCGCCGGGGAGGGCGAGCACGAGCTGCTGCACACGATCAGATCCGTCCTCACCCTCGCCGACCGGGAACAGAGCCCGCCCGATCCGGCGCCGCCGTCGGGCACATCGGCGGGCGAGCCGCAGATCGGCAGCATCGACATCGCGGTCGACGCGACCAACCGGACGGCGGCGGACCTGGCCCGTCAACTGGCCGACCGGATGGGCCTGGACGATTCCGCCGCCCATGCCGAGGACGACCGTCCGGAGCGCGGACCGGATGCGTCCGAGGGTCGCGGACTGCGCGTGCCGCGCCTCGCCGGAGGCGCCCGGGACCCGGCCGGGTCCCCGGACGGTCCTGCCTCACGTGCCAACGGCAGCGCTTCGACCAGCGGCTCCGCCCGACCCAGCGGGACCGTCCGCACCGTCGGCACCTCCCGGGGCAACCGCCCCGCCCGGACAGACGCCTCAGACGCCTCCGCCCGGATCAGCCCCTCCGCCCCGGCCGACAGCACCGCTCAGCATCAGAGCGCTGCCCCGAGTCAGGGCCCCGCGTCCGCTGCGTACCGCGACGCCCGGGCCGGCACCACCCGGCCCGGCGAACCCGTCCACTCCGAAGAACCCGTCCACTCCGACGGCCACGCCGCCCAGGCCGGCGCCACCGCCCGGCCCGACAGCCCCACCCCGTCCCGCCTCCCCGACGGGACAAGCTGCTCGTCCCCCGACGCCGCCCACACCGCCCTGCTCGACCGGATCGCGCACGAAAGCCCGCCGCTCATCGCCGCTTTCCTGTCCATCGACCGGGCCGCCTCCACCGACACCGAGATCGTGGAGCTGCTGCGCGCCCTCCTCGCCCGCGGGGACAGCAGACTCCTGCTCGTCTTCAGCGATCCGAACTCCCCGCTCGTCGGCCGCATCCGCGCCGAACTGCTGCGGCCCGACTGGGCCGAGCACCGGGCCGAGCGGCTCGCGGCGCGGGTGAAGCGGCTCTCCGACGCCGAGCTGCGCTTACGGCAGCTTCCGGGCCCCGGGACCCCGGCCGCCGGCCACCCGCGCCGACCCGAGGCACGGGCCCAGGCGCTGCGCGAGAGGCTCCGGCAGATCGGCCCCGGTGGCACACGCGCGGGCGACCCCACCCTGCCGCAGGCACAGTTCAAACTCGCCGTCGACATCGAGACGGCCCTCCTCGACGTGGAAAGCGCCGAGCAGGAGCTGGCCGGGCCGATGGGCCCGCGCGAGTTCGTGGTCGAACCGCCCGGCGACAGGCTCACCGATCTGCCCGTCGTCGCCGTCCGGGACCCGGACGCGCTCGTCACCGCACCGGCCGGCCCTCATCTGACCGGCGGCGACCGGCTGCACCAGCAGTACGAGGTGGTCGGTCCGATCGGTCAGGGCAGCCACGGCCAGGTCTATCTGGCCCGCGATCTGCTGCTGGAGATGCGGCCCGTGGCCCTCAAGGGCATCCTCGACCCCGACGACCCGGCCGCCGTGCGCCAGGCCCATCAGGAGCGCCTCAGGCTGGTCAGCCTCAACCATCCGTCCGTCATCCGCGTGGTCAACTATGCCCGTCACCCGTCGACTTCGGCCGAGTTCATCGTGATGGAGTTCGCCAACGGGGCACCGCTGTCCTGGGTCGCGGCCCGGGTGGCCGAGCAGCACCCGCCGTTCGCGGGGCCCCGGGTGCGGGAGTTCATCGTGTCGTACGGGCTGCTGGTCCTGGACGCGCTCAGTTATCTGCACGACCAGGAGCAGTTCGTCTACGGCGATCTGTCCCTCACCAACGTCCTGCACTGCGGCAACGGCATCAAGCTCATCGATGTCGCGGGCGTACGCAGGCCGGGAGCACCCGGCCCGGTCAGCCACCGGCCGCCGGAGGCCGGGCCGGCCGGTGAGATGACAACCGCGGGCGACCTGTACACCGTCGGCGCGCTCCTCACCGAGCTGCTGGACAAGGATCCGGCGCCGCCCGCCGACCTCGGGACCGAGTCGCTTCAGCGGGCCCTGCGGCGGGCGATGGAGACCGACCCGCGGCTGCGCTACGCGTCCGCGCAGGAGATGGCCGTCCAGCTGCGCGGGGTGCTGCGCGAGCTGCGGTCGCTGCGCCTGGGTGAGGAGACGTTCCAGCCGTCCCCGCTGTTCGACCCTGCGGCCATCGCCCTGGACGGCCGGCTGGGCAAGGCCCCGCCGCTCGAGCGCTGGCGGGCGGACGGCTCCGGCGACGGGCTGGGCGCGCAGGTGCCGGGCCCGGCCGAGGCGGCGGTCGCGCTGCCGGTGCCGAAACCGGACGAGGAGGACCTCAACTGGAAGGAGCTGCAACGTACGTCGTACGAGGACCCGGCCGGTCTGCTGCAGCTCAGCGACGACTGGCTGCCGTCGCCGGAGCTGCATCTGCTGCGCTGCCGGCTGCATCTGGAGCTGGCCGGCGGGCGGCGGCGCAGCCGGGACGAGGAGCTCGTGACGGCGGCGATGGAACTGGACAAGGCACGCCGGCTGCTCGGCGAGCGGGCCTCGTACGACTGGCGGCTGGACTGGCACGAGGGGCTCACCGAACTCGCGCACGGCCGCCTGCCGCAGGCGCTCGGCCGATTCGACGACGTGTACGCCGCGATCCCCGGCGAGTACGCGCCCAAGCTCGCGCTCGGCTACTGCCACGAGAAGCTTGCCGATCAGTGGCGCGGCGGCAATCCGGCCGCCGTACCGGACGCCGCCGCGCAGCGGAAGGCGCACGAGCAACAGGCCATGCGCTTCTACGACGCGGTGTGGCGGCGCAACCATGCGCTGGGGGCGGCCGCGTTCGGGCTCGCCCGGATCCAACTGGCCCGCCGCCGCCCGGACCTGGCGCTGGCATCCCTCGACGGGGTCCCGCCGGACTCCCGGCACCGGACGGCGGCGCGTACGGCGATGGTCCGCATCCACGCCGGGCCGCCGCCGGACGGGGACGTGCCGACGGTGGGATCGGCCGCCCGCGCGTTCACGGCTCTGCACCGGCTGGCCGGCTACGAGGGCCTCACGGACCGGCATGCGTACGAGCGCCTCACGGCGGAGCTGCGGGAGCTGCTGCTGAACCTGGTCGTGGCGGCGCGGGAGCAGGGCACGGGCGACCCGCTGGCCGAGTTGCGCGCCGCCCTGCCACCGGCGATCCCCGTCCCGGCGACCGAACGCACACTGCGGGAGCAGCTCTCGGCGAGCTACCGCCAACTGGCCAAACAGGTCGCGCGCACGGACCGGCCGCAAGGCGCGGCCCTCGTGGAGTCCCTGCTCGACAACGCCTACCGCACCCGCCCCCTGGGACTGCGCCACCACCGCCGCCCCGACCGCCGCCCCCGCCCTGTCTGGCTCGGGGGACGGGGTGGCCGGGCATGACCCGTGGCAGAAGCCCCGCCCGGATCGTGCGCGGGCCGGCCAGGCGGACACGGCGGCTCGCACGGAGGGCGCACTCGGTGCTGCCCGCGCTGTGGCGGCGTGCCACCGGGCAGGGCGGCGGGGGACGGGCCACCGCCGCGTTCCTGCGGCGGCGCATGGTGGTGCTGCCCGCGCTCGCCGTCGTCGCGCTCGCGCTCTGTGCCGCTGCCTACAGCGATGTGCACGGGCGCTCGGAGCGGCTGCGGGACCGGTGCGTCCCCGCGCTCGTCGGCCTCGCGCAGGCCCGCACATCGCTCCAGCTCGCGCAGCAGCAGGCCGAGTTGCGGCTGCTGAAGGGCCCGCAGGTCGAGCTGGTCGAACTCGGGGAGACGTATCGTTCGCGGCTGACCGAGGCCTCCCAGAGTCTCCACGGGGTGGCCGCGTCCGGCGCCCTGAGCAAGGGACAGGAGCAGGAGCTGCGGGTGGTGTCGGGGCTGGTTGTCGCCTACGACGACAAGATCGCCTGGGCGGAGCGCAACCGCACGAGCGATGTGCTGCGCACAGCGGGGATCGAGTACGCCGACGACATGCTGGGCAAGCCCGCGGCCGGCCGGCATCCGCAGCCCACCACCGTGCTCGACCGGATCGCGGAGCTGGAGTGGCAGCTGCGCCGGGAGAGCGGCGAGCTCGCGGCCTGGAGCCCGCTGACGCTGGCCGCCGCGGCGGCCGCCGCGCTGGTGACGGGCCTGTTCGCGTTCGTGGCCGTCGGCACGTCGGTGTTCCTTCGGGACCGGCTGCGGCTGGTCAGCCTGCAGCTCTCCGCCGCCTGCGTACCGGTGCTGCTGACCCCCGTACTGCTGGCGGCCGGCGGCGCCGAGGAGCATGCCGCACAACAGCACGTGCGGGCCGAGGTCGTGGGTCTCACCGGGATCCCCGTGGGCGTGAAAGCCCCGCGCGAGATCGAGGGCGCCGCGGCGGACGCGGCGGACGCGATGCGTGCGGCCCATCCCGACGGCTGGTCGCTGACCGCGGGCGTGGCCGTGCCCGCGGGCATCCTCGGGGCCCTGGCCTGCGGCGTGACGCTCTATCTCTACGGCAGGCCGTACCCGGCGGCCCGCCTCCCCCGCCGGAAGGACGCGGACGCAGACGTATGAGGAGCTTGAGGGTTGTGCTGGCGGGGTGCCTGCTCGCCGTGTCGGCCGTGGCCGGCGGCGGCTGCGCGGACTCCGGGGAGGAGCGGACCCTGGTGGTGCTGGGGCCGTGGACGGACGGTGAGGAGAAGCCGTTCGTGGAGGCGCTGCGGGGCATCGGGAAGAAGACCGGCCGCAGATACGTCTACACAGGCACGCGTTCGCTGCGCGAGACGCTGGTCGCGCAGCTGCAGGCAGGGGCGCCACCGGACGTGGCGATACTCAACAGTCCCGGCGAACTCGTCGAGTACGCCAGGGCCGGACATCTGCAGCCGCTGCCCGAGCAGGTGGCCGGGGCCGCCGTCCCCCCGTGGTCGCCGGCGGTCACCGTCGAGGACGCGGACGGCGAGCTGCGGACACGGGCGTACTGGGTGCCGGTGCGGGTCGATCTGAAGTCGGTGGTGTGGAGCCGCGAGGACACGGCCGGCAAGGTGCCGCGCTGGTGTCTGGGCATGGCGTCGGGCGCGACGTCGGGCTGGCCGGGAACCGACTGGGTGGAGGATCTGCTGCTGCAGCGGATGGGTCCGGGCGAGTACGAGCGCTGGGCGACGGGCGGCATGAAGTGGCAGGACACCGGCCCGGTGTGGCGGGAGTGGGGCCGGATGCTGACCGCGGACGGCCAGGACCCCGGGCCTCGGGGCGTGTCGGACTCGTTCGAGCTGCTCGACGACGGCCGTTACGGGCTGCTGAACCGCGGCGACTGCACCCATGAGCACCAGGGTTCGTTCATCCGCCGTCACTACGGCGACGATGTGCGCCCGCTGCCGACCGCTCGCCATCTCGCCGCGCCGCGCGGCCGTTCCGCGAGCAGCGGGGCGTTCGAGGTCTCCGGCGACATGGCGGCGGTGTTCAAGCCGAGTGCCGCCGCCTGGGACCTGCTGGGGCGGCTCAGCTCGAAGCAGGCCCGCACCGACTGGGCGAACACCGCCCTGCCGGGCGAGCGTCCGTTCTTCCCGGGCGGCACGGCCGGCTCCGTCCCTCTGTCGCGCAGCACACGCGATCTGCAGGATCTGTTCGACTCGGCGGGCCAGATCTGCATGGACGCCTCGGACGCGATGCCGCCGACCCTGCGGGACGCCTTCCACCGGGCCGTGCTGGAGTTCGTCGGCGACCTGGACGACAAGGCACTGCTGGACCGGCTGCTCGACCGGCTGGAGGCGGAACGCGTGCTGCAGAGGAAGGAGGAGGCTTTCGTCCTCGACGATCTGTGCGACAGCCCGGTGTGACGGATTACGCCGCGCCCGTTCCGGCCGCCGGTCCGCCGTCCGGGCCCGTCAGGCGAAGACGACCGTGCGGCGTCCGTTGAGCAGGATGCGGTGCTCCGCGTGCCACTTCACCGCACGCGCCAGCGCCTGGCACTCCACGTCACGGCCGATCGCCACCAGCTGCTCCGGGGTGACCTCGTGGCCGACCCGCTCGACCTCCTGCTCGATGATCGGGCCCTCGTCGAGGTCCGCGGTCACATAGTGCGCGGTCGCACCGATCAGCTTCACACCCCGGGCATGCGCCTGGTGGTACGGCTTGGCGCCCTTGAAACTCGGCAGGAACGAGTGGTGGATGTTGATGATCCGGCCGCTCAGCTGCTTGCACAGATCGTCGGAGAGCACCTGCATGTAGCGGGCGAGCACCACCAGCTCGACGCTTTCGGCCCGCACCAGCTCCAGCAGCTGCGCCTCGGCGGCGGACTTGTTGTCCTTCGTGACCGGCATGTGATGGAACGGGATGCCGTACGAGCCGACCAGCCCGGCGAAGTCCTCGTGGTTGGAGACGACCGCCGCGATCTCGACGGGCAGCGCACCGGTCCTGGACCGGAACAGCAGGTCGTTGAGGCAGTGCCCGAACTTGCTGACCATGAGGACGATCCGCATCCGCTCATCGGCGAGGTGGATCTGCCAGTCCATCTGGAAGGCGTCGCCGACCGCGGCGAAGCTGGCCCGCAGCTTCTCCACGGTCACCGGAGAATCGGCCGAGAAGTGGACCCGCATGAAGAACAGGCCGGTGTCCCGGTCCCCGAACTGCCGGCTGTCCTCGATGTTGCAGCCGGTGATGAAGAGATAGCTCGACACGGCGTGCACAATGCCCTGCTTGTCCGGGCAGGAAAGCGTGAGGACGTACTGGTCGGTCATCCTCGTAGCCTGCCACATACGGCGCGCCGGCCCAGAAGGAGTCCGTCAGGCGGACCGGGTCATTATCCGCAGCACGTCCAGCGAACGGGGCGGCACGTCCGGGTCCTCGCCGTCGTTGGCCGCGAGGCGCACATGCGCGTCCCGCGCGGCCCGTACGGCCTCCGGCCAGCCGTGGTGCTCCATGTACGCCGAGACGGGAGCGTCCGCCCCCACCTGGTGCATGATCCGGAGCACGCGCAGAACGGCGACGTCGACCAGGGCGGCCTCGCCGGAGTCCCGGAAGATCGTCCCCACGTACTTCTCGGCGGACCAGTTGTCCAGCCAGGTGTCCTCGACCAGGCGGTAGACGGCGTCCGTGACGTCGCCGTACCCCTCCAGTCCGGCCAGCCAGCACTCGTGGTGGAAGACGGGGTCGGAAAGCATGTGCAGCGCCGAGCGCACATTGGCGCGCCAGCGCCACCAGGGCATGTCATTGAGCGGCATGCCGCCCATGGTGGAGGAGCGGCGGCCGCGACGGGAAGGGGGGACCGAACCTTGCTGCACGCCGTCGATCGTACGTTCTCTCACCGCCCACACATTCCCACCCCGGCAATTCACTTTCTCGTCACTTATCGTTGACCATCGCTCACTCCCCCGTTCCCTGGGAGGCGGAAGTGTGCAGAGCCATGACCGGTTGGCGTCGTTCCTCCTCCCCCCGCCCCTCCAGGACCACGCAAGTCCGCTCCGTGTGTGTGACGGCGGTGGCGGCCGGAGCGACATTGATCGCCGGCTGCGGCGTACTCCCCGGCGGTCCGGGGGGCTCCAGGGAGCCCGTCACAGTGATGACCTTCGCGCCCGAAGAGACCCAGGCGACGAACATGCCCGGCATGCCGGCGATGGCCAAGGCGTATGCCCGGTGGGCCGAGTCGGTCGGCGGCATAAACGGCCACGAGCTGCGCGTGATCACCTGCAACGAGCGGAACACCCCCACCGGCGCGGCCGCTTGTGCCCGACGCGCCGTCAAGGAGAACGTGGTCGCGGTCGTCGGCTCGTACAGCCAGCACGGCGGCGCGTTCATGGCCCCGCTCGAGGCCGCGGGCATCCCCTTCATCGGCGGATACGGCATATCCGACGAGGAGTTCACCAGCTATCTGTCCTACCCCGTCAACGGCGGCCAGGCCGCGCTTCTCGCCGGCAACGGCAAGCAGCTCGCCCGCGCCTGCGACCGTGTCTCCCTCGTACGGCCCGACACCGTGGCCGGTGACGAACTGCCGGGACTCCTCAACGCGGGCCTCACCGAAGGCAGCCGGAAGAGCTCCGCCGACGTCCCGGCTGCCGAGGACGCCACCGACTACACCGAGCGGGCCATGCAGGCACGCAAGAGGGCGGCCGACCAGACCTGGACCAAGGTCGCCGAGGGCGAGCGGCCCGGCTGTGTCACGGCCGCGCTCGGCGAACGGACGGAGACCTTCTTCGACTCCTTCCGCCGCCTGCCCGAAGACGGCCGGAACATACGGATCTCCTCGGTCACGGGCAGCGTCGACCAGCCCCTCATCGACCGCACCGGCGGACGCGAAGGCCCCTTCGAGGGCGCGTTCATCACCAGTTGGTACCCGGACGCCGCCGACCAGCGCTGGGCCGACATGCGCAGGGTGATCCGCGACCACGCGTTCGACGACGACAGCATCGACCCGGCGGACGCGGGCGTACAGACCACGTGGATCGCGTACACCGTGCTCAACGCCGTGATCCGCTCGCTCGACAGCGACCGGATCACCCCCGGCCGCATCTCGCACGCGCTCGACCAGGGTGTGGAGGTGACGACCGGCGGCCTCACGCCCCCACTGCGCTGGGGGTACGAGGACATGCTCGGCGCGTCCAGCTATCCGCGGATCGTCAACCGCAGTGTCACCTTCCAAGTGGTGCGCAAGGGACGGCTGGTGGACCAGCAGAACGCCTTCGTGGACGTGGGCCGGACACTGAACCGGACATCGTCCGTCTAAGGCCTTTCACCGGGCCGCCGAACGCGAGAACGCGAAAGGGGCGCGTCCTGACGGACGCGCCCCTTTCCCGGTTCAGAGCTGGTCGCTGCGACGCTCCGTCAGGTCGTAGGTGCGGGCGATGGAGTTCCACAGCCCGGACGCCTCGTTCTTCGCCCTGGTCGCCTCACCGCTCGCCCGGGTGGCCTGGGCCGTCTGTCCGGTGTTGCGGGCCTTGCCGTTCTTGCAGCCCTTCTTGCCCTTGACCTGGACCGCCCAGGACGCGTAGTGGTCGTCGGCCGATGCCGACGCCTGCCAGGCCTTGGTCAGCGCCGCCGTCAGCGCCGCGTTGTTCGGCAGCTTGTCCACCCTCACGCCGCCGAGCCTGGTGACCAGCGAACGGCGCTGCGCCGCCGCGTCCCGCAGATCCGCGGCGGCCTGGTCCAGGTTCTGGCAGACCTTGATGTTCTCCACCGAGCGGATGACGGCGGCGCGGCTGCTGTTGCTGTCCGCGAGGAGCTTGTCGAGCTCCTTGGCCTGCGTCTCGGCCGGGTCCACCGGGGCGTCGGACGACGGGCTGGACTTCGCGCTCGGCCCCTCGGAGCTCGCGGCGACAGGGCCGGCATCCGGCTCCTTCTCGTCGTCGCCACCGAACATCACGGCGCTGAGACCGAGCCCGAGCACGGCGCACCCGATGACAAGAGCGGCCACGACCGGTGCGGTGGAGCGCCGCCGGGGCTCGGGCTCGGGGTCGTCGTACGGGGCCTGCTGGTACGACGGCTGCTGGTAGCCGGGCTGCTGCTGACGGCCGGGCTGCTGATGGCCGGACGGGGCGGACGGCCCTGTGTCGAAGCGCGGCATCTGCTGCGTGGAGTCCGGGAACTGGTCCGCGGGCCCGTCCGCACGGAAGAGGCTGTCGAACTCGGCCGGGGGCTGCCGGTCGCCCGGAGCGCCGGGCCGGATCCCGAACGGAGCCCCGGAGGGTGCCGGGGGCACCGCCCCGCCCGGTACCGGCGCGATGTACTGGGTGGCGTCCGCGTCGCCACCGGGCGCGGCGGCCTGGAGCGGACGGGCGCCCAGGAACTGCGTCGACTCGGCCGGAACCTCCGGCGGCAGCGCGCCGGGATGCACGGCTCCGGCCGGGGCGCCGGGGGCGACCGGCGGGATGTACTGGGTCGCGTCCGCGTCGCCGGTGGGAGCCGCGTAGGACGGCACGGCCTGCGGCAGCGGCCGACCGTCGTATCCGGCGGGCGCTCCCTGGGCGGGCTGCGCCGGATACCCGTAGCCGTGCGTCGGCTGCTGCTGTACCGGCGGGTGCGGTGGAGCCGCCTGGGCCTGCGGTTGCTGCGGCAGCGGACCCGGCTGGGCCTGCTGGGCCTGCTGGGCCTGCTGCGGCCCCCAAGGGTCGCCCCACGGCTGCCCGCCTGCCGGAGCCGCATGCGCCGCGCCGGCACCGGGGGCACCTGGCGCACCGGAAACACCGTGGGCACCAGGAGTGCCGGGTATCCAGGGCTCACTGCCGTCGGCGGGCAGCACGATGCCTTCGTGCGTGGGCTGTGCAGCAGGTATCTGCTGCTCGCCGCCCTGTCCGCTGTGCGTCACCGGGACACTCCTACATGTGGACCTACGGAATCGTCGGTTCACGCTACCGGGTGCCCCGAGGACCGCGCACACACGTGTGAAACCAGTAACAAGATGCGGACGTACAGCGCTGTTAGATGCCCCACACCAGCGGGACGCGGGCGTCAGGCGGCCATGGTGTGCACCCGTGTCCCGAACTCGCGGACCGCCGGCTCGTTCGCGTACGGCTCCAGCCTGAGCTGCAGGTCCTCCAGATACTCGGCCCCTCTGCTGGAGCGCAGCGTGCCCAGCAGCTCCACCGCCCGCGTGCCCGTGCAACAGGCCTGTTCCACCTCGCGCTGCTGCACCTGTGCCGAAGCCAACAGCACCAGTCCGATGGCGCGCCGCCGGGCCCGTGACTCCGGATGCCCCTCCAGCGCCTGCGCGGCATGGCTGGCGGCGGCCTCCGCCCGGCCCAGGTCGCGGTAGCAGTGCGCCAGCTCGTCGGCGAGATACGCGTGATCGAAGTGCGCGATCCAGTCGGGGTCGTCGCCCGCCGACGGCTCGGCCCGCTCCAGCGAGGCCACCGCCCTGCCCATCACCTCCTCACACGTGCGGGTGTCCCCGAGCAGCGCGTGCCCGCGCGCCTCTGCGGCCTGGAACATCGCCTCGACCCGCGGGGTGACCTGCCCTCGGGTGCCTTCCTGCGCGGCTCGTGCCAGCTGGGCGATCTCCCGCGGGTTGCCCAGCTCGGCGGCGAGATGACTCATGGAGGCAGCCAGCACATACCCGCCGTACGCACGGTCGCCGGCCGCCTGGGCGAGTCGCAGCGCCTGGATGTAGTAGCGCTGGGCGAGGCCCGGCTGGCCGGTGTCCACCGCCATGTACCCGGCGAGTTCGGTGAGGCGCGCGACCGCCGCGAACAGCTCACGTCCCACGGCCTCGCGGTAGGACCCCGAGAGCAACCCGGAGACCACGCTGTTCAGGTAGTGCACGACGACGGGCCGGACATGGCCGCTGCCGAAACGGTGGTCCAGCGCGTTCAGCGCCGAGGTCATGGCCCGGACCGCCTCGACGTCCGCGGGTCCGACCCGCGCCCCCGCGGTACGCGCGACCTGGCTGTCCGCGCCCGTGATCAGCCAGTCGCGGCTGGGCTCGACGAGCGCGGAGGCGGCGACCGCCGACCCGGACAGGAATTCGCGGCGTCCCACATCACTGCGCCACAGCTCGCAGACCTGCTCGATCGCGCCGAGCACGGTCGGCGCGAACTGCAGACCGACGCCGGTGGCGAGGTTCTTGCCGTTGGCCATGCCGATCTCGTCGATCGTGACCGTACGACCGAGCTTGCGGCCGAGCGCCTCGGCGATGATCCCGGGTGCGCGGCCGCGTGGCTGCTGCCCGCGCAGCCAGCGGGCCACCGACGTCTTGTCGTAGCGCAGATCCATGCCCCGCTCCGCGCCGACCATGTTGACGCGGCGTGCGAGCCCGGCGTTGGAACACCCCGCTTCCTGGATGAGTGACTGCAACCGCTCGTTCGGCTGACGGGCGACGAGAGGCCTGGCTGCCATGAACTACCCCCTGATGCCACGGTGACCGCCGGTCCGCGACGGACGACGTGATGGACGACGTGATGAACGACGTCATCGACGCACGATCAACGCCTTGATCACTGCCCGGCGGAAATACGGAGAATGCATGGTTGGTCTGATTCATTGCACTGGTCGCTTTTGCCGGATGCCGTACGGGATGTCGGCCCGTCCACACAGGTCGTGCACAGCCCCCTGCGCATCCCCCTGCCAGGGACTACCCACCGGTCAGGGTGCGGCCCCCTGCGCGCCCCCGCCCGTGCATCAGTGCGCCCCGCGTGCAGGATCGATGCTCCACCGCCGCGCCGTGGCAGGCCCGTAACCCGGGGTGGTGGCCGTAGTTGAGTGTGTCGTGGAAGAGACCATGGGAGTCACGGAGGCCGCGCAGATCCCCAAGCAGCGAGGGGAGCACCTGGTGGACGTCGCCGTGCGATATGCCGAAGAGCGGCACTGGGACGTGTTCCCCGGCACCTGGCTGGAGGCCTCGCACGGCGCCGAGCACTGCTCGTGCGGCGCCGCGGACTGCCCCGCGCCCGGAGCCCACCCCACCAGGCCTGACTGGGCCAACCAGGCAACCGGCAGCGCCACCGCCGTCCGCCGGATGTGGTCCAAGCAGCCCAAGTCCTCGATCCTGTTGCCGACCGGGCGCACCTTCGACGCGCTCGACGTCCCCGAATCGGCAGGCTTCCTCGCCCTGGCCCGCCTCGAGCGCATGCGTCTTCCGCTCGGCCCGGTGACGTGCACCCCCGACCGCCGGATGCTCTTCCTCGTCCTGCCCGGCGCGGCGTTCAAGGTTCCCGACCTGATCCGGAGCCTCGGCTGGGCCCCCAGCGCTCTCGATCTCACCGGCCGCGGAGAGGGCCACTACGTCGCGGCCCCGCCGACCCGGATCGGCGGCCACGGCGCGGTGCAGTGGGCGCGTCACCCCACCCGCGCCAACCGCTGGCTGCCGGACGCCGAGGAGCTGATCAGCCCGCTGGCCTACGCATGCGGCAGGGAGGCGGCCGCCGACCGGGCGCGCCACGCTTGACGCGTCCGTAGGGTGGACCCGTGGATGCGGGACTCCGAAAGGCGCAAGATCACATGCCGGACCAGGCAGTTGGCACCGGGGGCGGGTCGCCGAAGACGCCGCCCGCCGTTCATGTAGAGGGACTGTGGAAGCGGTTCGGCGAGCAGGTCGCCGTCGCGGGGATCGATCTCACGCTGCCCTCGGGCAGGTTCATCGGCCTGGTCGGCCCGAACGGCGCGGGCAAGACGACCACGCTGTCCATGGTCACCGGGCTGCTCCGGCCCGACCAGGGCCGGGTGGAGGTGGCCGGGCACGACGTCTGGCGTGACCCGGTCCAGGTGAAGTCCCGGATCGGTGTACTGCCGGAAGGGCTGCGGCTGTTCGAGCGGCTGTCGGGCCGTGAACTGCTCGCCTACAGCGGCCGGCTGCGCGGCCTGCCGGGCGACGAGGTCGACAAGCGCGCCGCCCAGCTGCTGGAGGTACTGGACCTGGCCGGCTCCCAGCACAAGCTGGTCGTCGACTACTCGACGGGAATGCGCAAGAAGATCGGCCTGGCCTCGGCGCTGCTGCACAACCCCGAGGTGCTGTTCCTGGACGAGCCGTTCGAGGGCGTCGACCCGGTGTCCGCCCAGACGATCCGCGGGGTCCTGGAGCGCTACACCGCCTCCGGGGCGACCGTCGTGTTCTCCAGCCATGTGATGGAGCTGGTGGAGTCGCTGTGCGACTGGGTGGCGGTGATGGCGGCGGGCCGGATCCGCGCACAGGGCACGCTGGCCGAGGTGCGCGGGGATGCGCCGTCGCTGCAGAGCGCGTTCCTGGAGCTGGTCGGGGCGAGCGGCCGGAAAACGGCCGAGTCCCTGGACTGGCTCGGCGGCGGTGCACGTTGAGCACCGCCGCGGTCACGCCGGTGAGCACGGCCGCCCTCACCGGGATCTTCGTACGCCTCAAGCTGTCGCTGCTGCGCAACGGCCTGCGCCAGTCGTCCGGCCGCACGGCGGCATTCGTCGCCTCGCTCGTCATGACCCTGCTGCTGGCGGCGGGCCAGCTGATCGGCCTGGTGGTGCTGCGGGGCAACGCCCACGCCGAGTCCGTCGTCGTGCTGCTGACCGCCGTGCTGGCGCTCGGCTGGGCCGTGATGCCGCTGTTCTTCCCCAGCGGTGACGAGACGCTCGACCCGACCCGGCTGGTGATGCTGCCGCTGCGGCCGCACCCGCTGGTGGTGGCGCTGCTCGGCGCCTCGCTGGTGGGCATCGGGCCGCTGTTCTCGCTGTGCCTGGTGGTGGGGTCGGCGTTCGCGCTGGCGCACGGGGCGTTCGCACTGGTCGTCGCCGTGGTCGCCGTCCCGCTCACCCTGCTGGTGTGCGTGGCGCTGGCCCGGGCGGTGGCTGCGGGAAACATCCGGCTGCTCACCTCGCGCAAGGGCCGTGACCTGGCCGTGCTCAGCGGCCTGGTGATCGCGATCGGCTTCCAGGTCGTGAACTTCGCCGCTCAGCGCATCGGCGCCTCGGGTGGCATCGGCGCGCTCGACCCGGTGGCGGAGATCGTGCAGTGGGTGCCGCCGGCGTCCGCGATCGGCGCGGTGGGAGCCGCGAGCGAGGGCTCCTACGGGGTTGCCGTCGCCCAACTCGCGCTGTCGGCCGGGGCGCTGTACGCCCTGCTGTGGTCCTGGCAACGCAGCCTCACCAAGCTGATGACGGCCCCGGACGGCTCGACGCTCGCGGCGGCGACGGAGCCGAGCCGCAAGGAGTCGGTGAGCGGGCTGCACCGGCTGCTGCCCGAGGGGCGTACGGGCACGGTGATGCACCGCAGCCTGCGCTATGTGTGGCGGGACCCGAAGACCAAGGCGGCGTGGGTGACGTCGCTGGCGATCGGACTGATCGTGCCGCTGTTCAACGCGCTTCAGGGCACGGGCTCGATCTATCTGGCCTGTTTCGCGGCCTGGATGCTCGGTATCCAGATGTACAACCAGTTCGGCCAGGACACGTCGGCGTTCTGGATGGTCGCGATGACGATCTCGTCCACGCAGGACGCGTACGACGAACTGCGGGCCCGGGCACTGGCCCTGCTGGTGATCATGCTCCCGTACATGGCTCTGGTGTCGACGACGACCGCGGCCGTGCTGGGCGAGTGGCAGGGGCTGCCGGAGGTGATGGGACTGTCGTTCGCCCTGCTGGGCGCGATGCTGGCGACCGGTGCGCTGGCCTCGGCGCGTTTCCCGTACTCGATCCCGCAGGACAGCGCGTACAAGAACGTGGCTCCGGGGCAGGGCGGGCTGGCCTGGATCTCCATCTTCGGCGGCATGATCTCGGCGGTGCTGATGTGCGCCCCGCTGATCGCGCTGACGATCTGGCTGCATGCGTCGGACTTCGAGTCGGCGCCGTGGCTGATGCTGCCGGTGGGGACGGCGTACGGCGCGCTGATCGCCTGGGCAGGGGTGCGGCTGGCGGCACCGCAGACCGCGCGGCGGCTGCCGGAGATCCTGACGGCGGTCAGCAAGGGCTGAACGGACCATCGCTCTGCGGGAGTTCGCATCCGTGAAGTATGGTGGCGGTCATGTCCACGCCGCAGAGTCCGTATGGGCAGCCGAATCCGTACGGTCAGCAGCCGTACGCGCAGCCCGGTCCGTATGCGCCACAGCCGTACGCACAACAGCCTCCGATGCCGCCCCAGCCGTACCCGGGGCCCGGCTGGGGCGGGCTGCCGCCGGCGCCCCCGCCACCGCCCCAGCCACCACAGAAGAAGAACAGGACGGTCCTGACCGTGGCCGTCGCGCTGGGATCGGCCGCGGCCCTCCTCGCGGTCGCTTGGTTCGGGAACAACGTCGACCTGCGGTCGGACCGCCGCGGCGGATCGAGCAGCAGCGGCAGCACGAGCGGCCGGGGCGCGGACAGCAGCGGGGACAAGAGCAAGGACGGCTTCCCGGAAGCGAAGTACCGGCTCACGGTCCCCCGCACCCTGCTCGGCGGCAAGTACGAGCTGGCCGAGGACAAGTCGGCCGAGCAGCGCCCCAAGATGGCGGACATGAGCGAAGCCAACATCCGCAACCCCCAGCCGGCGGTGGCGCACTGGCTCTCGGAGTCCGACGGCGGCGTGCTGGCCGTCTCGGGTCTCTACGGCAGCATCAAGGACCCCGACGAGGCACGCGACGCGATTTTGAGGGGCGCGGCCGAGGCGAAGGGGGCGGCACGGGTCGTGGCCCCTCGGAACGCCACCCCGGCCGGTTCGGATGTGACGATCACCTGCCAGGTGCTGACGGGCAAGCAACAGGACGGCAGCACCATGACGTTCCCGATGTGCGCCTGGGCCGACGACAACACGAACGGGTCGGTCGCCATGGTCAGCCCGGCGACGGCGGCCCAGTCGCCGCAGGACGTCGACATGGACGTGGTGGCGGAGACGACGGTCAAGGTGCGCGAGGAGATGCGCGAGCCGATCGGCTGACAGGGCGGGCGGGGCTACAGGTTCCAGTCGGCGGGCAGATCGTCCCCGCACAGGGCGCAGACGAACCAGCCCTCACGCACCACGTTCACCTCGCCGCACCCGGGGCAGCGCCTGAAGAGCACCTCGTGCGTGAACCCGTCGGGCCGCCCGAGCCCCGCCCGGTCGAGGCCGGCGGCGACGGCGGTCCAGGAGTCGAGGTCGGGGCAGTACCCGGTCGACTGGTTGCTGATCTCGTCGACCTCCCAGGCCCCGCCCGCAGGCCGGAAGGCGACCTCCCCGGCCCCGAGCACCTGCCCGCGCTCAGCACAGGCGACATGCTCACTGCGCCGCGGGGCCAGCCACAGCAGTCCCTGCACGTCGACCACATAGGTGAACGGCTCGGTGAGATCGGCTTGTTCCTGCTCCGAGACCCACGCCTCGAAGTCCGCGGCGCTGCCCACCGCCCGTCCGCCCTCCGCTCCCCGCGCGGCGCGCCAGATGTCGCGAGGCCCGACATACCCGTAACTGCGTGGGCCGTCGGCCAGGATGACGATCCAGTCGCGCAGCTCCTCCACACCCGCTCCGGAGAGCTGCACCTTCGCGGAGTACGGCGGAGGGATCTGATCGACCCGCCGCCCGTAGCAGTTGATCCAGTCCACCGTGAACCGCCCGGCCTCGTACCGCTGCCCGACCCGCACGAGCCCGCCGACACAGCGCACGACACACTCGACGACACCGGGCGCAACGGGCTCGGCGGTGTGGATCTGCAACGCGCCCCGGCCGCCGGTCACTTCGCCCCGCCTTCCCTGCTCCCGGACATGATCTCCGCCGGGAATCCCGCTCGTCCCAGCGCCCCGGCCAGGATCTCCGCATCGGCCTGGGTCCCCTGGACACCCGATGCGCGCAGCGCGTCCGCCCTCTGCCTCGCCTCGGCGAGGGAGCCGCCGTACACCTCCCGAACGCATTTCAGCAGCAGCGCCCCTCGGCCTCCGGACTCCGCGCCGACCCGGACGGTCCACCATCCGTACGCCGCGATGAGCGCCTCCCGGACAACGGGCGGCGGATCATCGTCGCCGCAGTTGATCCATCCGCTTCCGCAGTCCTCGCAGGTGGCTTCCACGTGCCAGTGTCGCCGGCCGTCGTGGAGCGCCTCCCCGACGGCGCAGTGCATGCTCGCCCCGCACGCCTCACACGTTCTGCGCAGGCTCGGGTCGTCGAAGGCGAAGGACTTCGTCCCGCCTGCTGTCACGGTGTCAGGACCCCGTCCAGGAACGACTCGATCGCCGTGCGCCAGCCGTCCGGGCGGTCGTAGTGGACCAGGTGGCCCGCGTCCACCACCTCGCCGTACTCGCCGCGGGGCAGGACCCGGACCATCTCCTGGGCCTCCGCACGCCCCAGTTCGCCGTCCAGGCCGCGGACCACCAGTGTCGGGCACCGAACCTGGGCCAGTTCCTCCCAGTGGGCGTCGTGGACCCAGGTCTCGCGGGACGTGAGCATCTGGCGGCGCGAGAACACCGGGCGCCAGCCGTCCGCGCTCTCCGCCATGACCTCCGCGAAGAACTCGCCGCGCGCCGGGTTCGGGCGCTCCACCCAGGGGTCGTCCTCGCCGAACCACTTGCGCACATCGGCCAGCGTCGCGAACGGCAGCGGCCAGGAACGGAACCAGTCCTCCCACTCGCGCTGCGACGCCGCCCCCAGGGCGGACGCGCGCATGTCGCAGATGATCAGGGCCTGGACCAGGTCCGGTCGCTTCGCCGCCAGCTGCCAGGCGGTCAGTGCGCCCATCGAGTGGCCGATCAACGTCACCGGGGCGAGACCCAGTTGGTCGACCGCGGCCTCCGCGTCAGCCACATACGCCTCGCGGGTGAAGGGGCCGCCGGTCGGCTTGTCGCTGCGGCCATGGCCCCGCTGGTCGAGCGCGACCGCCCGATGCCGCTCGGCGAGCCATCGCGCCGTCGAGGCCCAGTGCGCAGCACGGCCCATCAGGCCGTGGAGCAGTAACACCCCGGGGGCATGGTCACTGTCGCCGCGTCCCTTGGGCGGGTCCGCGAACTCCCAGGCAGCCAGGCGTACGCCGTGGGCTCCGGTCACATCGATGCGCCGCACCATCTGGCCTGGCACCCCCTTCTCTCCCCCGGGTCGGGTTGACACCTGTCGAGTCCTGCCGAGCATCGCCAGACTATCGAACCTGTATTCGAAAACGGGGCTCTGGCGCGCAACACCCCTCGTTCGAGTGACCATGCTCAGGGATTGACTCCCGCCGCCGAGGGGAGATCTTCTGCGGGAGGCGGGCCGCTCGGGGAAAACGGTCCGAGGGGATTGACCCTGAGAGCTCGGGGCTCCGGGTCAGCACAGGGGAGGACAGGTCCCGGCGCCTTCGGGCGCCGGGACCCCTTTGGTTCCAGGTGTGCAGGTGATTCCAGGGCCGGCGGCCATGGGCACGCAAGGCGTACGACGGGCGCATCACCCAGATCCCCTCCCCAGGTCGTGGGTCATATGCCTCAGCCAGCCTGGCATGCGATCCGCCCGGCCGCTGCCATTCCGGACGGAATACGGCCACGGGCCGCCGCTGCCCCTAGGGGCGCGGAGCCCGCCGGCGCCGTCCTCGCCGTCCTACCGCTTGGCCACGAAGACGTGCGACGCCACTTCCGCGTCCAGTTCCGCCGCCTCGCCACCGCTGCCCACGAGCACCCCGCCCGCGGACTCCGTCACACTCACCACCGAACCGGGCTGCACACCCGCCCGCCGCAGCGTGTACATCAGCTGGGCATCCGTCTGGATCGGCTCGCCGATCCGGCGCACGATGACCGTCTTGCCGTCCGCGCCCGGGTCCAGCTCGGCCAGCGAGACCATGCTGTCGTCCAGGAAGGGGTCGGCCTCCGCCTTCTCTCCCAGCTCCTCCAGGCCCGGGATCGGGTTCCCGTACGGAGACTCGGTCGGGTGGCGCAGCAGCTCCAGCACCCGCCGCTCCACCGCCTCGCTCATCACGTGCTCCCAGCGGCAGGCCTCGGCGTGGACCTGCTCCCACTCCAGCCCGATCACGTCGACCAGCAGACACTCCGCCAGGCGGTGCTTGCGCATCACTCGCGTCGCCAGCCGCCGGCCTTCCTCGGTGAGCTCGAGATGCCGGTCGCCCGCGACCGTGACGAGACCGTCGCGCTCCATCCGGGCCACGGTCTGGCTGACCGTCGGGCCGCTCTGGTCGAGCCGCTCCGCGATGCGGGCCCGCATGGGCACCACACTCTCCTCTTCCAGCTCGAGGATGGTGCGGAGATACATCTCCGTCGTGTCGATCAGTCCGGACATACGAGCCCCTCGATGCTGTGACATGAAAACGGTCGTGCGCTGGTCCCGGCTCAATTCTTACGCATCCCGCCGACAACCGTGCCGTGCGAGGGGAACCCAGTACAGCAGCCTTGTGTTGCGGGCTCGTAAGGCAGGCCCGCACGGCGCGGTCCGTATTGACAGGGCAATGGTCCAGACCGCACCGTGATCCGCGACACGGGTACTCCCGGTGTCGTCCTCCCCTCCTGTGGAAAGGGCTCGGCGATGAGCGAGAGCAAGCTGGCCGGTCAGTTCTTCGACGCCGCCATCGGCCTGCTGCAGCGCGTACGCGACGAGGAGTCCGAGAACATCGCCGCCGCCGGCACGGCCATCGCCGAGGCCGTCGCCTCGGGCGGCCGCCTGTTCGCGTTCGGCGCCGGACACTCCTCCCTCGCCGCACAGGACGTCGTCTACCGGGCCGGCGGCCTGGCCCTGATGAATCTGCTCGCCGTTCCGGGTGTCGTCGGCGTCGACGTCATGCCGGCCACGCTCGGCTCGGCGCTCGAGCGCGTGGACGGGCTCGCCGGCGCGGTACTCGACTCCAGCCCGGCCGGTGAGGGCGACGTACTCGTGATCATCTCCCTCTCGGGCCGTAACGCCCTGCCCGTGGAGATGGCCATGAACGCCCGCGCGCTCGGGCTGACGGTGATCGGCGTGACCTCGGTGGCGTACGCCGAGGAGACCAGGTCACGCCATGCCTCCAACTCGTTCCTGAAGGACCACTGCGACATCGTCCTGGACTCCAAGATCGCCGTCGGCGACGCGGAGCTCACGCACGAGGGCATCGCGGCGCCGTTCGCGCCCGCGTCCACCGTCGTCACCAGCGCGCTGATGCAGGCGACCATGGCCGCGGCGGCCGAACAGCTGGTGGCGCGCGGCATCGAACCCCCGCTGCTGCGCTCGGGGAACGTGGACGGCGGCCACGAGTGGAACGGCCGTGTGATGACGGAGTACCGGGACCGGATCTTCTTCCGTCACTGACGGCCCGCCACTGACGGCCCCGGCGACGAGCGAACGGCCGGCGTGGTCCGGTGCCGCGGCGACGACCGTGCCGCCGACCCCGCGCGGACGGCAGCCGCCGGGTGTCGGTGCGCTCTCCCCCGCGCCGCTCGGACGGGGACCGGCCGGCGATGCCACCGCGGCCCCGGGGCGTCGACCCGGACGTCTGCGCACCATTGCCGCGCCGCCGTCGGCCGGCAGGTGCGCGGACCCGTCTCCCGCGGGCCCGTCCCAGGGGCGGCAGGCCGGAGGCCCGGGGCTCAGCCCCCGGCGCCCTGCCCCGTGACCTGCGCCAGATCCAGCGACGCCGCCGCCAGCACCGCGACGCTCTCCGCATACACCGCGTCCTGACGTTCGAACGCCGGCCGACCCGGCCCGCGCAGGAACGTCAGCACACCCAGCGTCCGCCCCCGGCTGCGCAGCACCGTGCACAGCGCGTGCGCCGCATCCGGCGGCCACTGCCGCTGCGCCGCCCAGTCACCTGCCGCGGCCGCACCGGCGCTCGCCCGCACCGAGCCGCACCGCTCCACCGACTGGAACGCCGGGTGGCCCGGCGGGTACCGCACCGGAAGCCCGCCGCCCGCGACCGGCGCGCACGGTCCGGGCGCCCCCGCAGGCGTCGCCGCCGCGCGCACCAGACGCTCCCCCTCCGCCTCCGCCAGATCGATCAGCGCATGGTCGGCGAAGCCGGGCAGCGAGAAGTCCAGATACGCGGTCGCCGCCTCCACCGGGTCCTCGCACTCCGCGGCCGCCCGTCCCGCCCGGTGCAGCTGACTCGACCGGAACCGCATCCGGTCCGCCTCCTGTTCGGCCAGCTTCGCCTCGGTCACGTCGTGGAACAGCCACCCCACGCCCAGCGGTACGGGCTCCTCCGCGAGCGGCGAGGCCAGCCGCAGGAACCCGCTGCGCCAGCAGCGCCGCTGCTGCTCGCCCCCGGCGGTGGCGACGGTCACCCACAGCTCGACGAGCCCGCGCGGCGCGCCTTCGGCGAGTACGTGATGGAGCGCGCCCTCCAGTTCCTCCACACCCTGGACGACGACCTCCCCGAGCGGCCGGCCCAGCGCGGAGCTGCGCCCCGCGCCGAACGCCCGCGCCGCATGGGCGTTGACGACGGCGGGCCGCAGGTCCACATCGACCAGGACGACACCCCACGACGCGTCGTCGAACAGGGCCTCGCTCAGCGCGATGGACCGCTCCAGATCGATCTGGGCGTGCACTTCGCTGAACGCGCAGTACACCCCGGCCGACCTGCCGTCCACGCCGACCACCCGCGCCGACTGCGTCCGCACGAGCACCCGCCCGCCGTCCTTGCGCAGCAGCGCGAACTCGTGCACCTGCCGTCCCGGTGCCTCCATCGCGGCCATCAGCCGCCGCTGGACCTCCCCGGCGTCCGCCCTGCGCACGGCCCAGCCGGAGAACCCGTGCCGCCCGACCGCCTCTTCGGCGGACCACCCGAGGATCCGCTCCGCCTCGCGGTTCCAGTGGGTGATGGTTCCGCCCGCGTCCAGGGCGCAGAGCGCGGCATCCATCCCGTCCAGCAGGGCGGCCAGCAGGTCCGCCCCCGGCGGCCCGCCCCGGCCCGGTTCGCCGGCGCCGACGGCGGCATCGGTGGTCTTGTGTCTGGAAGCAGTCATCCTGGACCCCCTGCAGGACGTGTCCGCGAGTACCGGTGCACGTCAGATCATTCAACTGGAACGTGACGCAGGACACATACAGTTCGGGGAAATCCCTGCCCGCCGAAATTTCGGCCATGCCTGGGCCTGTGTTCCGGATCAGGCCGGAACAGTGAGCGGGATCCCGGTGCGGGGGCTGCCTCCCGCACCGAAGGCCGCGGGGGGAGCCAGGGCACGCGAGCCCGGCATCATCCGGAAAAGAGGCTTTAGCATGCCCGGCATGCTGATCGACAAGGCGCTGACAGGCCTGGCACGCAACCCTGCACTCCCCGAGCACCTGCTGCGGCGACTGCTGCACCACCAGGAGGCGTGCGGCGAGGCGGCGCGTCGGCGCACCGATCTGACCGAGGAACTCACGGACAGGATCCTCGCGTTCGGCGACGACTGGCGCGCCCTGTCGCTCGCCTGCAACCCGGAGCTGCCGCCGGCCGTCCGGCGCACCCTGGCCGGCCACGCCGACGACATGGTGCGCAGCGCCCTCGCCTCCCGCGCCGCCGGTCTGTCCGGCGATGTGTTCGCCGCGCTCGCCGAGGACCCGTCCGCCAAGGTCCGCACGGACGTCGCGCGGAACGGCGACACCCCGCCCGCGATCCGCGCCCGCCTCGCCGACGACCCCGACCCCGCCGTGCGCATCGAGCTCGCCCAGTGGTGGGTCGAGGCGCCGGAGGACGTGCGGCGCACGCTGCTGACGGACGAGGACCCGAAGGTCCGGGCGGCCGCCTGCTCGACGTACTTCCGCCGCACCCCGCACCCCGTTCCGCCCGCCGACCTGCACGCCGCCCTGCTCGCCGACCCGGTGACCAGGGCGGGAGCGGTCCGGCATGTGGCCCTGGACGCGGCTCTGGCGAAGGAGTTGGCCGAGGACCCGGACGACGACGTACGCGCCGCCTTCGCCGCCCACCCCGGCCTGCCGGCCGGCCTTCGCGACGCGCTCGCCCAGGACGCGTCGCCGCTGGTCCGTGCCGAGATCTTCGTGCGCGAGGACACGCCGGAGGAGCAACGAGCGTCCATCTACAAGGAGTTGATAGACGGCGCAGACCGCGGCGACGCCGCGTTCGCGGTCACCGAGGAGGATCTTCTCTGCCAACTCGCCCTGACCGGGCTCACGTTCCGGAACATCTCCTGGATACAGGCCGACCCGCTCCCGCATGCCGACTCCCCGTACGCCTGCTTCCGCCGCTCGGCAGCGGCCGGCCGCGACCTGCCCGCCGAGGCCGTCGACCGTCTCCTGGAGGACGAGGACAACAGCGTCCGCCACACCATGGCGTCCCATGCCCCGGCCCTCTCCCCGGAGGCCGCCGAGCGTGTGGAGCGCCGGCACCGGCGCAGCAAGGTCCGCGGCCGCCCCGCCGACCACACCACCTTCCCGCCCGAAACCCTGCGCCGCTTCGCCACCGACGCCGACCCCCGGATCCGTGCCCTGGCCCCCCGCGACCCGGACCTGCCCCCCGCGCTCGCCGCCCGGCTGGCCGCCGACGACGACCATCTGGTCCGCCGCGAGGTCGCGCCGCACCCGAACCTGCCGGTCGCGGCCCTCAGAGCCCTGCTGGCGGACGGGGACGAGGAGGAGTCCGTGGTCACAGCGGCGGCGAGCTCCCCGGCGCTGCCGGTCGAGGCGATGGAGGAGCTGCTGGCGCAGGCCGGCCTGTGAGGCGGCGGCACGGTCACCTCCCGCACCACTCGTCCCGAAAATAGGGTTGAGCATCCCCGGAGAGGCTCCTAGTGTGGGCCGCACGCCGAAAGGAGGTGATCCGGAAGTGATTTCTTACCGGACCAGCGAGGTGACTGCGGGCTAGGGCCTGCCGTCGCACTCTGTGCACCTCGGCAGGCCGTCTGCCGAAACCAAGCAGTCACCCGACCCGTGGGCCGCCGGTAAGTCCGGCCGGCTTCCTCCGTCCCGTACGGCAGGAACCAAAGGCCCACGGGTCGTCTGCGTTCCCGGCCCCGGCACCCTCACGCCAGGCTCAGCTTCCCCGTCCGCTGCGCCCGTGCCTCCCCCGCCTTCAGGATCACCGCAGCCGCGGCCAGCAGCAGCGCGCTCAGCGCGCCGAGAGCCGCCAGGGTCGGGCCCAGCTCGGCGACCGTCCGCCCTTCCAGCAGTGCGCCGCGGACCGCGAGCAGGCTGCCCGTCAGCGGGAAGACCGCGCCCACGATCTGGATCGCCGCAGGCAGGGCGAAGTTCGGCAGGCGCACGCCCGAGACGAACCAGAGGGGCTCGTCGAGGATCGTGTAGAGGAACGCCGAGTCTCGGGAGAAGACCAGCAGGCTGTTGAGGAACGCTCCCCACGCGACCGCGGGGATCAGCAGCGCCAGCAGAACCACCCCGCACATCCACCAGGCCGCGACCGACAGCGCGCCGAAGCCGGTGAGGGCCACGATCGTGAAGCAGGTCAGCAGCCAGGCGTTCTGGAGCAGGGCGCCGGTGCCGTTGGCGATCATGAGGGTCAGACGGCCCGCAGGGGAGAGGAAGAGGAGTTCCAGGGTGCCGGTGCTGCGCTCGAAGGAGAAGTGCCAGGCGGACTGGACGAGCGAGAAGAAGAAGGCGTAGGCGAGCGTGCCGGTGGCGAGGAAGGCGAGCAGCCGGTCGGGATCGGCGGCCGCCGGCCAGTTGTCCGCGGCGGGGGACGCGGTCGCGACCGGGCGCAGCGTGTAGTAGGTGGTGGCGAGCTGGAGGACCGGCCAGACCAGCATGGAGAAGACGACCAGGGGCTGGCCGAAGAGTCTGCGGTGCTGCTTCAGCGCTTCGGCGGCGAAGACGCGCAAGGCGTGGCTCGGGCGGCTCATACCGAGGCCGCCTCGGCGGGGGCCCGGCCCGCGTCCGCGCGGCCCTCGTGCGTGCGGTCGGCGAGCTTGAGGACGGCGTCCTCGAGGCTCGCTTCGGCGATGTCGAGACCGCCGATGGAGCCGCCCGCCCCGACGAGCGCCGCGGCGAGCGGGCCGGCGATGTCGTCGGGGTGTCGCAGGGTGATCACCTCGCTGCCGTCGGGGCGGGGTTCGCGGGTGGCACCGAAGGAGTCGGCGACGGCGGTGACGCGTTCGCCGGGGTTGGTGACCGTGATGCGTACGGTGCGGTGGCTGCCGGTCGCCGCCTTGAGCTCGGCGGGGCTGCCCTCGGCCAGGTGGCGGCCGTCGGAGATCACGTACACATGGCCGCAGAGCTCCTCCACCTCGGCGAGGTAGTGGGAGGTCAGCAGGACACCGGTGCCGTCGGCGGCGAGGCGGGCGACGACGCGGCGCAGGTCGCGCGCGATGGGCGCGTCGAGGCCGAGGGTCGGCTCGTCGAGGAGCAGGTAGTCGGGTTCGTTGATCAGTCCGCGGGCGATGGCGAGGCGCTGTGTCATGCCCCGCGAGTAGCGCTCGACCATGGTGTCGGCGGCGTCGGTCAGGCCGACCAGGGCGAGGAGTTCGTGGATGCGGCGGCGCAGGTCCGGCTTGGGCACGTCGTAGAGCTGGCCGAAGTACCAGAGGTTCTCGCGGCCGGTCATACGGGTGTAGACCATGCGCTCGCCGCCGGCGATGAGGTTGATGCGGCGGCGTACGGCGCGGGCGTCGGCGACGGTGTCGAGGCCGTCGACCGTGACCGTGCCCGAGGTGGGGCGCAGCAGCGTGGCGATGGTCTTGATGGTGGTGGTCTTGCCGGCGCCGTTGAGGCCGAGGAGTCCGGTGATACGGCCCGGGGGGATGTCGAGGTCGAGTCCGTCGACGGCGGTCTTGAGCGTGCGGGGGCCGAAGATGCCCTTGTCGCGTACGGGGAAGTCCTTGCGCAGGGCGCGGACCTGGATCCCGGTGGTCATCAGTAGGTCCTCTCGACGGCTCGGGCTTCGGCACGTGGCAGGTACGCCAGGCCGAGGAGCAGGTAGACGGCGGTGAGCGCGGCGCAGACCGCGAGCCGCGGGGCCAGTTCGGCGAAGGAGTGTCCGCCGGTGAGTGATCCGTGCAGGACGTCCATGGCGGCGGTGGTGGGGAGGGCTTCGGCGAGCCACTGGGCCGGGGCGGGCAGGTAGTCGCGGGGGAAGGTGAAGCCGCACAGCAGCCCGAGCACGATGAAGACGGTGTTCTGGGAGATGTGCGCCTCGCCCGCGGCGATCATCAGCCCGCCGAGTCCGACGGACAGTGCGAAGACCGCGCAGACGAGGGCAAGTGCGCCGGCGAGTGCGCCGAGTGGTGAGGCGACCGGGACGGCGATGCCGAGCAGGGCGAGAACGACGCCGAGGGTGAGGAATTCGACGAGGCTGCTGAGGACGGCGAAGGCCGTGAAGCCGAGCAGGTAGGGCAGCCGTCCGGCGGGTGCGATGAGCAGGGCGGCGAGGGTGCCCTGGCGCTGTTCGGTGATGAGTGCCTTGGCCGACCAGAGGATGAGGCGGACGGCGAACTGGAAGGCCGTCGCACCGACGGCGATGTAGGCGAGGTACGAGGCGGCGCCGGTGCCGAAGTCGTCGCCGACCTCTCCGTCGCCGATGGCGTGGAAGCCGAGGTACGCGAGCGAGATGGTGAGCGCGGCGGGCAGCACGGTGCCGACGGCGTAGGTCCATGGATAGGCACGTCTGGTCATCTGCCAGGTACGCCATGCGGTGGCCCGGGCTGTGGGCACGACCTCTCCCCCTTGAGATCCGAGACAAGCTTGAGATCCGACGACTAGTGAGTTCCCATTAGGAACTAAGTAAGTTTCTATCGGGAACTCACCCCATGACGCAAGATGGTTCCTGCGATGTCAGGGAGGAGCGGACGATGGCGAGAGCAGTACCGGAGCGCGACGCCGCCTGCGCCGTGGCGCAGGCGGCAGCGGTGGTCGGCGACTGGTGGAGCCTGCTGCTCGTACGGGAGACGGCCCGCGGCCGGCACCGCTTCGACGAGCTCCAGCACGAGCTGGGCATCTCCCGCAAGGTGCTCACCGAGCGCCTCGCGCACCTGGTCGACAGCGGCATCCTGGAGAAGGTCCCGTACCAGCGGGGCCCGGTGCGCCACGAGTACCGGCTGACCGCCGCCGGCCGCGCGCTGCTCCCCGTACTGGTGTCCCTGCAGGACTGGGCCGACCGCTGGCTCCTCGGCGACGGCACGCTCACCGCCTCGGCCGACGATCACAGCGCCGAGGCACGGCGGATGACCGGGCTGCCCGGCACCCGGCTGCCGCGGATCACGCTGCCCGCGCACACCGGCGACGGCCTGGACCCCGTCGATGCGGACGCGGCGGCGACCGTGCTGTTCTGCTATCCGGCCACGGGGCGGCCGAGCCCGCTGCCGGACGGCTGGTCCGACATCCCGGGAGCCGCCGGCTGCACCCTCGAGAACCGCCTGTTCGCCGACGCCTACGACGACTTCAGGGCCGCCGGCGTCGCCGTCCGCGGGGTCAGCACGCAGCGCCCCGACGAGCAGCGGTCCTTCGCCGCGGCGGAGGAGATCCCCTTCCCGCTGCTGTCCGACATGGACGCACGCCTGTCCGCGGCGCTGCGGCTGCCCACCTTCCGGGCGGGCCAGGCCCTGCGGCTCAAGCGCGCGGTGCTGGTGGTCGACCGGGAGCGCACGGTGCGCCATGTGCAGTTCCCGGTGACGGACATCCCGGCGGCGGTGGGCACCTCACTCGACCTCGCGCGACGGCTCTAGTGCCACGGCTCTGACGGCTCTGGGCTCCACGGCAGGGATGCCGCATCCTCGGGTCTCACACGGGTTCCACAGCTGTCCGGTGCACTGTCGGTGGACGCCGTGGAACGGACGGGTCCGCCGGGCCCGCGGGCAGGGAGGTTCGAGTGGGCGGGACATCGCGACAGGGGCGGGTGCTCGTGGTCGACGACGATGCGGCGATCCGCCGGTCGCTGGAGCGCGGGCTGCGGCTGAACGGTTTCGCGGTGGAGCTCGCCGGCGGAGGGCGGGCCGCGCTGCACCGTGTCAGGAACGACCCGCCCGATGTGATCGTGCTGGACATATCGATGCCCGACCTCAGCGGCATCGAGGTGTGCGGGGCTCTGCGCGGCGACGGCAACGAGGTGCCCGTACTGATGCTGTCCGCCCTGGACGAGACCTCGGACCGGATAGCGGGCCTCCAGGCCGGAGGCGACGACTATCTGGTCAAGCCGTTCGCCCTTCAGGAGCTGGTGCTCAGGCTCCAGGCGCTGCTGCGCAGGCGCCCGCCCGCCGACGGCGGCCGGGTGCGGATCGGGCCGCTCGTGATGGACCCGGCAGCCCGCGAGGCACGGGTGGACGGTGCCCTGCTCCCGCTGACCCGGCGCGAGTTCGAGCTCCTGGACGTGCTGGTACGCAACACCGGCCTTGTGCTCACGCGTGATCAGCTGCTGGACCGCGTGTGGGGATACGACTTCGACGTCCGTACCGGTGTCGTCGACACGTTCGTGAGCTATCTTCGCCGCAAGCTGGAAGCCGGTGGACGGCCCCGGCTGATCCACACGGTCCGTGGGGTCGGCTTCGTCCTGCGCGACGACAGCGCCTCCGCCGGCAGTCGGGAGGCGCGGTGAAGCTGTCCACCCGGATCGCGCTGGCGGTGGGCGTGGCCGTTGTGCTGCTGGTGCTCGGTTCCGGCTGGCTGCTGATACGGCTGGTGGCGGCCGATCTCCACGACCAGCAGGACCGGCTTCTGCGTGACCGCGCCGCCACGGTCGCCAGGGGCGCCCGCGGTCTGCTGCAAGCAGCGGCCGCCGACCGGCCACCCGCCGTTGAACGTGCCCGCGAGCGCCGCCTGTACAATTCCGCGCTCGACGTCGGTATCCGGCTGATCGGCCCCGAGGGAACGGCGTCCGGCGGGCCGCAGCCGAAGGCGGACGTACCGTTGCCCCGCAGCGCCCCTGAACCTGTCACCGTGCGGGACGGCAGCACGAGCTGGCGGACCATGTCCGTACAGGTCACCGGTCCGCGGCAGGGCGTCGACGGCACCTTGTGGCTGTTCTCGCCGGACACGACGAGCGAGGCACAGCTGGGACTCGTACGCGCCCGGGTACTCACCGTCGCCGGGCTGACCGCACCCCTGGCCGCACTGCTCGCCGGAGCCGTGGCCACCCGCGCGAGCCGGCCACTGCGGCGCCTGCAGCAGCGCACCAGCGGCCTGGACCCACGGGCCACCACGACCCGGCTCGATCACAGCCCGACCCGGGTCACCGAGGTCGACGACCTGGCCCGCACCCTGCAGACCGTACTGGCCCGCTACGACGAGCAGGCCGCCCGCACGGCCGAGACGCTGGCCACGGCACGGTCCTTCTCGGCGGCCGCGTCGCACGAACTCCGCACCCCGCTGATGAGCATGCAGACGAACCTGGAGCTCCTCACCGACCATCCCTCACTGGCCGAGCCGGAGCGGGAAGAGATCCTGGACGATCTCCGGCACGAACACAGGCGCCTGCTGGGCCTGCTGGTCATGCTGCGTGAGCTGGGCCGTGGAGACCTGGTCGAAGCCGACGCGTTCGGACCGGTGGACCTGGCAGAGGTGGCCGAGGCCTCGGTCGCGGACCTGCGGCGCAGTCACCCGGGAGCAAGGGTCAGCGTGTCCGGCGAGCAGTTCCTCCCCGTGCACGGCTGGGAGCCGGGACTGCGCACCGTCCTCGACAATCTGTTGGCCAACGCCGTTCTCCACGGCTGCCGCGGATCGGAGCCCGCTCGGGTCGATCTCGTCCTGCGGACAGATCCGGAGCCACAGGGTGCGACGGCGGTCCTCACGGTGGACGACCACGGGCCGGGCATACCGGCCTGCTCCCGCGACGCCGTGTTCGAGCGCTTCCACCGCAGGCCCGGCAGCCCCGGCTCCGGCCTCGGCCTCACGCTGGTTGCCCAGCAAGTGGCGCTGCACCGTGGCCGGGTACGGGTGCTGGACCGGCCCGGCGGCACCGGTACCCGCTTCGAGGTCCGTCTGCCGGCGCAAGGACGTGACGGGAAGGCCGTCGCGCTGCCGCTGCGCCGGGACTGGATGATCGGGACAGCCGCAGGAGTCGCCGCTGCGCCCCCGGACCACCCGCCGACGACGCATCCGGAATACGGCAGAAGCAGGCGGTGAAGCCGTCGACGGGGTGTCCGGCCCGTGTCGACGCCGCCTGCCCGTACCGGTTGGCCGCCGGCCCTGAACGGAGCGGACCTGGTGACCGTCCGGTGGACCGACGGCGCGTGGACGGCGCGGGCGGCAGCCCTGCATCGGGCCGCCCCGCTGCGACGGGCAGACGGCCACAGAGTTTCCACAAAGACGGCCCCTAGCGTTCCGACCGGAACGGCAACCCCGCCGGAACCGGCATGGAGGAACAGTCATGTTGACACTCAGGAACGCCGTCGTCGCCCTTGCAGCCTGCGGTTCTCTGCTCGCCGCCGGCGGCAGCGCCGCGGCCGACGACGGCACGCCCGCACCCGGCGCCACCCGCAGCGGCGACGGCGCCAAGAAGCTGTGCAAGCGCCTGCCGAAGATCGAAAAGCGTATCGGGAACGCGCTGGAGCGCATGAACGGCGATGCGGCCACGCGTGGTTCGATCGCCCGCCTCGAGAAGCGCGTGGCCGCGGCCAAGTCCGCCGGCCACACGGAGATCGAGACCTTCCTCCGCAACCGGCTCACCGCCCGCACGTCGCACGTCACCACGCTTGAGCAGCGTCAGAAGGACCTGGCCAAGGTCAAGACGTGGTGCCGGGCCAACGGCGACGGGGCCAAGGGCTGATGCGGGCAACGGCCCGGCCTCGCTCCGTCGGCCGCGCGGCGGCGGCTGTGGCCATCGCACTCCTGGTCGCCGGATGCGGTCAGGACACCGGACCGGCGGCCGGTGACAGCGCGCCGGTCCCGAGCGGTTCCGCACCGGCGACCGTCACGCCCACCGAGCCGGCCGCCGAGATGGAAAAGCTGCTGAACGACGCCGAATCGGCGGCGCACGCCGCCGAAACCGACATCGCGGCAGACGACTGAGACAGGCTGAAGAGGCAGGACGTGCGGGTCGGCACTCGCCGCGCGCCACCGCCCCACCTGTCGGCCCCCGAGTGCGGGCCCCTCCCCGCGGGACCGCGCACCGCCCTGTGGCCCCGGAGCCTCGTGCCTCGGCTCCGGGGATCCACCCGGTGCTCGCCGCAGTCCGTACGAGAGGCGTCCCACTCGGCCCGAGGCCCTGTCCGGGCGATCTTCGAGGATCAGCCTGCGGCGTCGGATGCATGGGGTCTTCCCAGGCCCGCCAGGGTCTGGGCATGGGGTCTCCCCAGGCCCGAAAGGGCCGAGGCATGGGGTCTCCCCAGGCCGCCAGGGCCGAGGCATGGGGTCTCCCCAGGCCGCCAGGGCTGAGGCATGGGGTCTCCCCAGGCCGCCAGGGCCGAGGCATGGGGTCTCCCCAGGCCGCCAGGGCCGAGGCATGGGGTCTCCCCAGGCCGCCAGGGCCGAGGGGACGCATCGCAAGGCGGTAGGGGTACCGCCCGGAGGCCGGAGGAGATCGCCCTCGTACCGGACGTACTCGGGCGACTCCGACAACACAGCGAGGTGCCGCAGTTGCCGCCGCGGGCCCGACGAGATCGCCCGGACAGGGCCTATGGCGCCAGACGCTCCACGGTCCAGCCGCCCTTGCCCGGCTCGGCGTCCGCGTCGGTACGCACGTACCGCAGACGGTCGTGCAGCCGGTTCTCGTGCCCCTGCCAGAACTCCACCGCGTCCGGTACGACCCGGACGCCGCCCCACTGCGGCGGCACGGGCACCTGCTCGCCCTCCGGGTAGCGGGCCTCCAGCTCCTCGTAGCGCCGCAGCAGCTCCTCGCGCGAGGCGATCACCGAGGACTGCTCGCTGGCCCAGGCACCCAACTGGGAGCCGTGCGGGCGGGTGCGGAAGTACGCGACCGTCTCGTCGCGGCCGATCCGGGACGCGGTTCCGGTGACGATGATCTGGCGTGCCAGCGGGTGCCAGGGGAAGAGCAGCGAGACATACGGGTTGGCGTCGATCTCCCGTCCCTTGCGCGAGGCGTAGTTCGTGAAGAAGACGAAGCCGCGCTCGTCGTACTGCTTGAGCAGGACGGTCCGGGTCGACGGGCGCCCGTCGGGGCCGGCTGTGGCGACGACCATGGCGTTGGGCTCCATCAGGGCCGCGGCGGCGGCCTCGGCGAACCAGCGGGCGAACTGGTCCATGGGTCCCTCGGCCAGTGCGGACTCGTCGAGCGGCGTCGAGCGGTACTGCTCACGCATGACGGCGGGGTCCGGTACGACGAGGTCGGTCGCGGCGGGGTCCGGTACGGCGAGACCGGAGACGGTCACGTCGGCGGGGCCCCGCGATCCCGGGGCGGCGGCCGGATCCGGCTCGGACGATTGCGGTGCGGCGTCATCGGTCACAAGAACATCCTGCCGCAGGGGTCGAGTTTGCCCGGCGCGGAGTGCCGTCAATCCTCCTGGACCGAAATGGGGCAGTGTGCCGGATGTCACGCTTCCCCGCATCATCAGCACCCGCCAAAATCTTGCGTCGGGTCACTGTGGCCTCCCTACAGCAGGGGATATCGTGCCTGCCTCCCGACGGTTGGGTGATCCCCGGCCGTAGGGGGAATCACCGGGGTGACCGGCCCGCTTCTGTCGTACACGTCTTGAGGAGCCGCCTGATGTCCGACTTCGTACCTGGACTCGAAGGAGTCGTCGCGTTCGAGACGGAGATCGCCGAACCCGACAGGGAGGGCGGCTCGCTGCGCTACCGGGGTGTCGACATCGAGGAACTGGTGGGGCACGTCTCCTTCGGAAACGTATGGGGCCTGCTGGTGGACGGCGCGTTCAACCCCGGGCTGCCGCCCGCCGAGCCGTTCCCGATCCCGGTGCACTCCGGCGACATCCGGGTCGACGTGCAGTCGGCGCTCGCGATGCTGGCCCCCGTCTGGGGTCTGAAGCCGCTCCTGGACATCGACGAGGCGCAGGCCCGTGACGATCTGGCGCGCGCAGCCGTGATGGCGCTGTCGTACGTGGCGCAGAGTGCGCGCGGCCAGGGTCTGCCGATGGTCCCGCAGAAGGAGATCGACAAGGCCCAGTCCGTCGTCGAGCGCTTCATGATCCGCTGGCGCGGCGAGCCGGACCCCAAGCACGTCAAGGCCGTCGACGCCTACTGGACCTCGGCCGCCGAGCACGGCATGAACGCCTCGACCTTCACCGCCCGCGTCATCGCCTCCACGGGCGCCGACGTGGCCGCCGCCCTCTCGGGTGCCGTGGGCGCGATGTCGGGGCCGCTGCACGGTGGTGCGCCCTCCCGTGTGCTCGGCATGATCGAGGAGATCGAGCGCACGGGTGACGCGACCGCGTACGTGAAGCGGGCCCTGGACAAGGGCGAGCGCCTGATGGGCTTCGGCCACCGCGTCTACCGCGCCGAGGACCCGCGCGCCCGCGTGCTGCGTCGTACGGCGAAGGAGCTGGCCGCGCCCCGGTTCGAGATCGCGGAGGCGCTGGAGAAGGCCGCGCTGGAGGAGCTGCACAACCGCCGCCCGGACCGGGTCCTGGCGACGAACGTGGAGTTCTGGGCGGCGATCATGCTGGACTTCGCCGAGGTCCCGGCGCACATGTTCACGTCGATGTTCACCTGTGCCCGTACGGCGGGCTGGTCGGCGCACATCCTGGAGCAGAAGCGCACGGGCCGTCTGGTGCGTCCGTCCGCGCGGTACGTGGGCCCCGGCGCGCGCAGCCCGCGCGAGATCGCGGGCTACGAGGACATCGCGAACCTGGCGGGCTGACCCACCGGTGGCGGTGGGGGCGGCCGGTCCGCGCCGCCCCCCGCCGTGTCCGCTGCCGCTGTCAGAACTTGCCCCACACCACGACGGTGCGGTGACCGCCCAGTTCCCGGCCGAGCTCGGCCACGAACTCCGGGCGGAACTCCAGCCAGTTCCAGAACTCCAGGCCCAGGTAGCCGAAGGCGTAGGAGTCGTGCGGCCAGGTCCAGTCGGTGATCGGGACGTCGACGCCGCAGTGCCGGCACTCCACGCTCGCCTCGCCCGTGGCGCTCCAGGCGTCCATGGCCCGGGAGAAGGACTCCCACTCCTCGTCCAGAGGTTCGCCGCCCTCGCCGGGCGGTGTGTCGTCGTCCAGCGGGTCGTCGTCCAGCGGGTCGTACCGGTCCGCGTCCCCGGGCCCGAACAGGGTGCGGCCCCCGCAGCTCGGGCAGTCGGCCCAGTCGGCGTCGCCCTGACCGCCGAAGAAAACGGTCCGGCCGGTCGTGACGTCCAATCCGTCCGACGGATCCCGGTCGGCGTCCTCGGGGGCCGCGGTCCTGGCCCAGTTCGGGCCCGGCGGATGCCCGAGCGGCTTCCCGAGCACACAGTCGGTCTGCTCGGCGCGCACGATGCCCTCCGCGACCAGCCACGCGACCGCACGCTCGGCGAGCGCCGGGGCGTCCTCGGCCGTGGCGTCGAGGTCGACGATGGTCTGAAAGTGGTCGCCCATCTCAGAACTTGCCCCCGTGCTGCTCGACGCGGTGCCCCAGCTGCCTGCCGAATTCGGCGACGAACTCGTCCGTGAGCGGTGGCCACCCCCAGAAGTCGAACGCGAGCGCCCCGAGTTCGAAGCCCCATCCGAACCGCCACTCGGTCACCGGGACCGAGGCGCGGCACGCGGGGCAGTCCACGCTCCCCCGGCCCGTCTCCATCCAGGCGGCGATGCCCTCCCGGAAGGGCTGCCAGACCTCCTCCTTCGGTTCGAACTCCTCCGGATAGTCGATGACGACCGTCCTCGTGTCGCAGCGCGGGCAGATCGCGGCGTCCGCCGTGTCCTCGCCCTGACCCCCGACGTGGTAGTTCCGGCCGACGATCACGGCCACCGGCGCCGGTATGTGGTCGCCCCAGTCCTCTGCGGCCCGCGCCCAGTTGGGGCCGGGCACATAGCCCTCCTCCACCCGGAGGCTGTACATCGCGTCGCCGGACATCTCGCGCGTGATCAGGCCCTCGGCCACCATCCAGTCGACCGTCCGCTCGGCGAGCGCCGGGGCGTCCTCCTGGGAAACCTCGACATCGACGATCCGCTCGAAGTTGTCACCCATCCTGGCTCAACCCCTCCTCGATCAGTGCCGCCCACTGTGTCACCACCCTCTGACGGCGGGCGGCGTCGTCGGTGAGGAGGTTGGCGAGCCCGAGGCCGCGCGCCATGTCCAGCAGGCCCTGGACGGTCTCGCGTACGCCCGGCCGTGACTCGTCGGCGTTCAGCAGCCGTACCGCGATCCGGTGGGTCTCACGGCCGACCTTGGCCTCCAGTTCCGTGACCCGCGCGCGCAGCTGCTCCTCGTTCGAGGCGGCGACCCACAGCTGCAGCGCGGCCCGGAACAGCGGTCCGATGTACAGATCGACCAGGGCCGCGACCACCGCCGTACGGTCCTGGGTCGGCAGCGTGCGCAGCGCCTGGGAGCGCTCCTCCGAGACGTACTCGACCGCCGCCGTGAACAGGTCCTCCCGGGTGGGGAAGTGGTGCTGCGCCGCGCCGCGCGAGACTCCGGCCCGTTCGGCCACCACCGAGACGGTCGAGCCTGCCCAGCCGACCTCGGCCAGGCAGGCGACCGCCGCCTCCAGCAGCCGCTGCCGGGTGACCCGGCTGCGGTCCTGCTTGGGCTCCTTGGCGGTGGGGCTCACAACACCCATGCGGGTTCCCGTCGTTCGAGGAAGGCCGTCATCCCTTCGCGCGCCTCGGCCGATGCGAAGAGCGAGGCCGACCGCTGGACCAGGTCTTCCGCGTCCCGGTCGAAGGTCTCCAGCACCCTAGCCGCGACGAGCTGTTTCGATGCGGCCAGGCCCTGCGGTGACGCCCTGCGCAGCCCGTCGAGCAGCGGCGCGAGCGCCGCGTCCACGTCCTCGCCGTCCGCGGCCAGCGTCAGCAGCCCGGCGCGGACCGCCTCCGTCGCGCCGAAGCGCTCGCCGGTGAGGTAGTACCGCTCGGCGGCCCGCGGGGCCATACGCGCAAGCAGCGGCAGCGAGATCACCGCCGGGGCCACCCCGATGCGGACCTCGGTGAAGGCGAAGTCCGAACCGGCGGTGGCCGCCGCAATGTCGCAGGCGCCGACCAGACCGAGCCCGCCGGCCCGCACATGACCGGCCACCCGGGCCACGACCGGCTTGGGCAGCGTGACGATCTGCCGCAGCAGAGCGACGAACGTGTACGGGTTGGGCGGGTTGTTCAGGTCCGCCCCGGCGCTGAACGTCGAACCCGAGTGCGTGAGCACCACGGCCCGCACGGAGTCGTCCTTGGCGCAGTCGGCGAGCCGCTCGGCGAGCTCGCCGACCAACTGCGCCGACAGGGCGTTGCGGCTGGCCGGCGAGTCGAGTGTCAGGGTGGTGATACCGCGTTCGTGTGCGGTGAGGACCAGCGTCACGTGTTCTCCTTCTCCCCGGCGCTCTGCGCGCGCCGGGTCTCCCGGTCCCTCAGCTCCCGCCGCAGGATCTTTCCCGAGGCGGCGCGCGGGACGCCGCCGATGAACTCGATGCGGCGGATCTTCTTGTACGGGGAGACGCGCTCGGCGACAAACGCGAGCACCTCGTCCTCGGTCAGCTCCGTGGCGGACGGCTGCTTGACCACGAACGCCTTCGGGATCTCGTTGCCGTCCTCGTCGTACACGCCGATCACCGCCGCGTCCGCGATGGACTCGTGGGTGAGCAGCAGCGCCTCCAGGTCGGCCGGGGCCACCTGGTAACCCTTGTACTTGATCAGTTCCTTGACCCGGTCGACGACGAACAGCCAGCCGTCCTCGTCGACCCGCCCCACATCACCGGTGTGCACCCAGCCGTCCGCGTCGATCATGTCCGCGGTGGCGTCGGGCCGGCCGAGATAGCCCTTCATCACCTGCGGGCCGCGGATTGCGACCTCGCCCTCGGCGCCCGCGGCGGCGTCCGCCCCGGAGCCGTCGAGGTCGAGGATCCGCATCTCGGTGCCCGGGAGCAGCAGACCCACCGCGCCCGCGGGCGGGTTCGTCGCGGACAGCGGTACGACATGGGTGCCGGGCGACAGCTCGGTCATGCCGTACGCCTGGCGCACGGGCGGCAGACCGAGCCGCTGCGAGCAGGCCTCGCCGAGGCGGGCGTCGAGCGGTGCGGCGGCGCTGACGATGTACTCCAGGCAGGAGAGGTCGTACTGGGCGACGGCCGGGTGCTTGGCGAGGGCGAGGACGATCGGCGGGGCGACGTACAGGCCGTTGATCCTGTGTTCCTGTATCGCCGAGAGGAACGTGTCGAGTTCGAACCGTGGCAGCACCACGACGGTGGCTCCGTGACGCAGCGGCGCGTTCATCAGAGCTGTGAGCCCGTAGATGTGGAAGAAGGGCAGAACGGCCAGGATGCGGTCGCCGGGGCCCATCGGTATGAACGGGGACAGCTGCGCCAGGTTGGTGGCGATGGAGCGGTGGGTGAGCATCACTCCCTTCGGCACCCCTGTGGTGCCCGACGAGTACGGCAGGGCCGCGACGTCCTCGGACGGGTCGATCGGGACCTCGGCCTCCGGCGCGGTGGACACGAACATGTCGAGGACGCTGACATGCCCGTCGGCCCGGTCGCAGACGAAGATCTCCTTGATGCCTGCGGCGAGTTCGGCGGCCCGGCGGGCGACTTCGAGCAGCGGTGAGACGGTCACGATCCAGCGGGCGGAGGAGTCGCGCAACTGCTTGGCGAACTCCTCCGCCGTGGCGAGCGGATGGACCGTGGTGACCGAGGCGCCGGCGCGCGTGGCCCCGTAGAACACGGCGGGGTAGGCCACCGTGTTGGGGCTGTGCAACGCCAGCACATCGCCCTTGCGCAGGCCGGCCGCGGCGAACGAGGCGGCGATCCGGCGGTGGAACAGATCCAGCTGGTGGTACGTGACGGTGGTGCCGTTCACCCCGTCGACGAGGGCGACCGTGTCACCGAACTCGGCCGCGCGGCCCAGTACGGCCTCGTGGATGGGCTCGACGACGTCCGGTACATCCGCGTACGTGCTGCGGAACACGCTGCTGTGCTTCACCATGACGGCCCCCTCGGCCCTGCGTGGATCGACGCTGTGTCGACGGCCAGAATGTCGTGCGTCAGTACGACTTGGGGAGACCCAGGGACTGGTGGGACACATAGTTGAGGATCATTTCCCGGCTGACCGGGGCGATCCGGGAGACGCGGGCGGCGGTGACGAGGGACGCCAGACCGTACTCCCGGGTGAGTCCGTTGCCGCCGAGGGTGTGCACGGCCTGGTCGACAGCCTTCACACAGGCCTCACCCGCCGCGTACTTGGCCATGTTCGCGGCCTCACCCGCGCCGATGTCGTCGCCCGCGTCGTAGAGGGCGGCGGCCTTCTGCATCATCAGCCGGGCCAGCTCCAGTTCGATGTGCGCCTGGGCGAGGGGGTGGGCGATGGCCTGGTGGGCGCCGATGGGGGCCTTCCAGACCTGGCGGGTCTTCGCGTAGTCGACGGCGCGGTCCAGGGCGTAGCGGCCCATGCCGATCGCGAAGGCGGCGGTCATGATGCGCTCGGGGTTGAGCCCGGCGAACAGCTGGAGCAGTCCGGCGTCCTCTCCCCCACAGCCTTCGGCGTGGGAGGTGCCCCCACCCACCAGCGCTTCGGCGGGCAGCCGTACGTCGTCGAGTACGAGCTCGAACTGCTTTTCCTGCGCGCGCAGTTCCATGTCTATCTGCGAGCGCCCGAAGCCCTCGGCGTCCCGGTCCACGATGAACAGGCACGGCTTGAGGCTGCCCGTGCGGGCGTCCTCGGTGCGGCCGACGATGAGGGTCGCGTCGGCGATGTCGACACCGGAGACGAAGACCTTGCGGCCGGTCAGGACCCAGCCGTCGCCGTCGCGGCGGGCGGTGGTGGTGATGCGATGGGAGTTCGACCCTGCGTCGGGCTCGGTGATGCCGAAGGCCATGGTGAGGCTGCCGTCGGCGAGGCCGGGCAGCCACTTCTGCTTCTGCGCGTCGGTACCGAACCGGGCGATGACGGTGCCGCAGATGGCGGGCGAGACGATCATCATCAGGAGCGGACAGCCGGCGGCGCCCAGCTCCTCGAGCACGATGGAGAGTTCGGCCATGCCGCCGCCTCCGCCGCCGTACTCCTCGGGAAGGTTCACGCCGAGGTAGCCGAGCTTGGCGGCCTCGCCCCAGAGCGTCTGCCGGTCGTGGTCCCGCCCGTGCCGCCGCCCGAGGGCTGCGACGGCGTCCCGCAGGGACTTGATCTCCTGGCTCTCGATGGTGCTCATGATTCCTCGTCCTCCTGTACTTCTTGTACGACGGCGAGCAGGGCACCGACCTCGACCTGACGGCCGGGTACGGCGTGGAGCGCGATGAGCGTGCCGGAGGCGGGAGAGACGATCTTGTGCTCCATCTTCATGGCCTCCAGCCAGACGAGTGGCTGTCCTTGTGTCACGCGGACGCCCTCGGCGAGCCCGTCCCCGACGCGCACGACGGTCCCGGGCATCGGCGCGAGCAGCGAGCCGGGCTCGGCCCGTTCGGCGGGATCGGTGAACCGGGGGCGCGCGGCGAGGGTGTGGGCGCCGACAGGACTGTCGACGTGCACGGTGTCGCCGTAGGCGGTGACGTCGAAGTTCCGTACGACACCGTCGACTTCGAGCACCACGCGATGCGGCAGGGCGGCGACGACCCGCACGCCGGGCGCGTCGAGGACCTCGTACCCGCCGTCGCGGGTGGGGCGGTAGCGGACCTCGTGGTCGCCGTAGGTCTTGGTCTGCGCCTGGGAGGCGAGGTTGCGCCACGCGCCGAGGCGCTGGGCGAGGGCGGGGGCTCCTGCCGGTGCCCGTCCGGTGCGCGCCGCCGCGTCGGCCAGCGCTGCCGCGACGGCGGCCGGCTCGGCACCGGGCGCGGCCCCGGTGAGCTCGTCGAGGTTGCGCTCGTAGAAGCCGGTGTCGAGCCGCCCGCCCACGAAGTCGGGGTGCTCCAGCGACCGTACGAGCAGCTCCCGGTTGGTGACGGGCCCGTGCACCCGCGCCCGCCGCAGGGCGTACGCGAGCCTGCGCACGGCGGCCTCGCGGGTGGGCGCCCACGCGATGACCTTGGCGAGCATGGGGTCGTAGTGCACCCCGATGGTGTCGCCACCGGTGTACCCGGTGTCGACCCGCACCCAGGGCGCGCCGCCGGGGGCGTGGGGGGTCCCACCCTCCACGTTCACGGGCGGGCGGGCGGGGAAGGAGAGCTCGTGCAGCACCCCCGCCTGCGGCGTCCAGCCCGTGGCCGGGTCCTCCGCGTACAGACGGGCCTCCACCGCGTGGCCGTGCGCCACCGGCGGCGCCGGTGGCAGCGGCTCGCCCTGCGCGACCAGGATCTGGAGCGCGACCAGATCGATGCCGAACACCGCCTCCGTCACCGGGTGTTCCACCTGGAGGCGCGTGTTCATCTCCAGGAAGTGCGCCCGGCCGTCCTCGGACACCAGGAACTCCACCGTGCCCGCGCCCCGGTAGCCCACCGCCCGTGCCGCCGAGACCGCCGCATCGTGGAGGGAGGCGACCAGTTCGGGGGCGAGCCCCGGCGCCGGGGACTCCTCGATGACCTTCTGGTGGCGGCGCTGCAGCGAGCAGTCCCGCGTTCCCAGCGCCCACACCGTCCCGTGCGCGTCCGCCAGGACCTGGACCTCCACATGGCGGCCCCGCTCGATGTACGGCTCGACGAACACCTCTCCGTCCCCGAAGGCGGACGCCGCCTCCGAGCGGGCGGCCTCCAGCTCGCCGGGCAGCGCGTCGAGCGTGCGGACGATCCGCATACCGCGGCCGCCGCCGCCCGCCGCCGCCTTCACCAGGACCGGCAGGTCGGACTCGGCCACGTCCGTCAGGGGCGCCAGGCCCATCAGTTCCTTCGCCCGCGTCTTGGACGCCATCGCCTCGATCGCGGAGGGCGGCGGACCGATCCACACCAGACCGGCATCCGCCACCGCACGCGCGAACTCCGCGTTCTCGGACAGGAATCCGTACCCCGGGTGCACCGCGTCCGCGCCCGCCGCCAGCGCCGCCTTCACGATCAGCTCGCCGCGCAGATACGTCTCGGCCGGCGCCGCCCCCGGCAGCCGTACCGCCGCGTCCGCCTCCCGCACATGCAGCGCACCGGCATCCGCGTCCGAGTACACCGCCACCGTCGCGATCCCCAGCTCGCGGCAGGTACCGAAGACGCGGCAGGCGATCTCGCCCCGGTTGGCGACAAGAACAGTCTGAATCATCAGGCCCTCACATCCGGAAGACGCCGAAGCCGCCGCGCGCGCCCTCGACCGGTGCCGTGTGGATCGCGGACAGGCACAGCCCCAGCACCGTCCGGGTGTCACGCGGGTCGATGACCCCGTCGTCGTACAGCCGCCCGGACAGGAACATGGGCAGGGACTCGGACTCGATCTGTGCCTCGACCATCGCCCGGAGTCCCGCGTCCGCCTCGTCGTCGTACGGCTGCCCCTTGGCGGCCGCCGACGCCCGCGCGACGATCGACAGCACACCCGCCAGCTGCTGGGGGCCCATCACCGCCGACTTGGCGCTCGGCCAGGCGAACAGGAACCGCGGGTCGTAGGCCCGGCCGCACATGCCGTAGTGACCGGCGCCGTACGACGCGCCCAACAGCACCGACAGATGCGGGACGCGCGAGTTCGACACCGCGTTGATCATCATCGCGCCGTGCTTGATGATGCCGCCCTGCTCGTACTCCTTGCCCACCATGTAGCCGGTGGTGTTGTGCAGGAACACCAGGGGCACATCACGCTGGTTGGCCAGCTGGATGAACTGCGCGGCCTTCTGCGACTCGGCGGAGAACAGCACGCCCTGGGCGTTGGCCAGCACCCCCACCGGATAGCCGTGCAGCGACGCCCATCCCGTCACCAGGCTCGGCCCGTACAGCGGCTTGAACTCGTCGAAGTCCGACCCGTCGACGATCCTCGCGATCACCTCGCGCGGGTCGAACGGCGTCTTCAGATCGCCGGGCACGATGCCCAGCAGCTCGTCCTCGGCATACTTGGGCGGCTGGGCGGGGGACGGATCGGCATGTGCCTTGCGCCAGTTGAGACGGGCGACCACCCGCCGCGCCTGGCGCAGGGCGTCCGCCTCGTCCAGGGCGAAGTGATCCGCGAGACCCGAGGTCCGCGCATGCATCTCGGCGCCGCCGAGCGACTCGTCGTCGCTCTCCTCGCCCGTCGCCATCTTCACCAGCGGTGGCCCGCCGAGGAAGACCTTCGACCGCTCCTTGATCATGATGGTGTGGTCCGACATGCCGGGTACGTAGGCCCCGCCCGCCGTCGAGTTGCCGAACACGACGGCGATCGTCGGAACACCCGCCGCCGACAGCCGCGTGAGGTCCCGGAACAGCGCCCCGCCAGGGATGAAGATCTCCTTCTGCGAGGGCAGGTCCGCGCCCCCGGACTCGACGAGCGAGATCAGCGGCAGGCGGTTGACGTACGCGACCTCGTTGGCGCGCAGGGCCTTCTTCAGCGTCCACGGGTTGGACGCGCCGCCGCGCACGGTCGGATCGCTGGCGGTGATCACGCACTCGACGCCCTCCACGACGCCGATGCCGGTGACCATGGACGCGCCGACCGGGTAGTCGCTGCCCCAGGCGGCCAGCGGCGACAGCTCCAGGAACGGCGTGTCCGGGTCCAGCAGCAGCTCGATGCGCTCCCGGGCCAGCAGCTTGCCGCGCTTCCGGTGGCGGGCGACGTACTTCTCGCCCCCGCCCGCGAGCGCCTTGTCGTGCTCGGCGTCGAGTTCGGCGAGCTTGGTGAGCATCGCGTCGCGGTGGGCGGCGTATTCGGGGCTCGTCGGATCGACGGCCGACGCCAACACGGTCACAGCACAACCTCCGGCATCACAGCAGCACCTCCGGGATGTCGACGTACCGCGAGCGCAGCCACTCGCCGAGCGCCTTGGCCTGCGGGTCGAAACGCGCCTGGGCGGCGACGCCTTCGCCGAGAATCTTGTCGACCACGAAGTTCAGGGCCCGCAGATTCGGCAGGACATGCCGTACGACGGGCAGTTCGGCGGTCTCCGGGAGGAGCACGCGCAGCCGCTCCACGGTCAGTTCGTGGGCGAGCCACCGCCAGGCGTCGTCGGAACGGGCCCACACCCCGACGTTGGCGGACCCGCCCTTGTCGCCACTGCGGGCGCCCGCGACCAGCCCGAGCGGGGCCGCGCGGCGCGGCCCGTCGGGCAGCGGCTCGGGCAGCGTGCCCGGCTCCTCGGCCGCCGTCGGCCCGGTCCGTACCGCCGGCTTGATCACGTACCGCACCCCGTCGGGCAGCACCGCAGTGTGCTCGATCTCGCCCGCCGGGACGTACGCGGCCTCGAAGACCCCGTACGGCGCGCCCTTGCCGGGCGGGGCTGTCACATGGAAGCCGGGGTAGCTGCCGAGTGCGAGCTCGACGGCCGCGCCGGAGACCGCGCGCCCGACCCGTCCGGCGTCCGGGTCGCGCACGACCAGGCGCAGATAGGCGCTCGCACGCTCCTCCGTGTCGGCGTCGGAGGCCTCGGTACGGGCCAGCTCCCACCGCACCTCGGCGGGCCGGTGCTCGCCGAGTGCGTCCTCCAGCTGCTCCCGCACCAGGCGGGCCTTGGCCTCGATGTCGAGCCCGGTCAGCACGAACACGACCTCGTTGCGCCAGCCGCCGATCCGGTTGAGCCCGACCTTGAGGGTGGGCGGCGGGGCCTCGCCGCGCACACCCGAGATCCGTACCCGGTCGGGGCCGTCCTCGGTGAGCCGTACGGTGTCGAGCCGGGCGGTCACGTCCGGCCCCTCGTAGCGGGCGCCCCCGGTCTCGTACAGCAGCTGCGCGGTGACGGTGCCGACGTCGACGAGGCCGCCGGTGCCGTCGTGCTTGGTGATGACCGAGGTGCCGTCGGCGTGGATCTCCGCGAGGGGGAAGCCGGGACGGCGTACGTCGTGGCCGTTGAAGAACGCGTAGTTGCCGCCGGTGGCCTGGGTGCCGCACTCGAGCACATGACCGGCGACGACCGCGCCGGCGAGCGCGTCGAGATCGTCCGGTCCCCAGCCGAAGTGCGCGGCGGCGGGCCCGGTGACGAGCGCCGCGTCGGTGACCCGCCCGGTGACGACGACATCCGCCCCGGCCCGCAGACAGGCGGCGATGCCGGCCCCGCCGAGATAGGCGTTGGCGGTCAGCGCGCCGGGGAAACGGGCGGCGAGGTCGTCGCCCTCGACATGGGCGACACGGACGGGGACGCCGACCTTCGCCGCCAGTTCGCGGACGGCGTCGGCGAGCCCGGCGGGGTTGAGGCCGCCGGCGTTGGCGACGATCTTCACCCCGCGCTCGTGGGCGAGCCCGAGGGTGTCCTCGAGCTGCCTGAGGAAGGTCTTGGCGTACCCGAGCCGGGGATCCTTCAGACGGTCGCGGCCGAGGATGAGCATGGTCAGCTCGGCGAGGTAGTCCCCGGTGAGCACGTCGAGGGGGCCGGCGGTGAGCATCTCGCGCACGGCGTCGAACCGGTCTCCGTAGAACCCGGAGGCGTTTCCGATACGCAGCACCTGCGCGCCTGACGACCGGGAATCGGTCGCGTCGCCGGGCATCGCCGCGGCCTGAGCGGCCGGTGCGGCTCCGCTCTCCGGGCCGGTCACGCGCCGGCTCCCGTGGGCTCGCGGCCCTTTCCGGGTGGGCCCGCGAAGGCCTGGGCGATGTCCAGCCAGCGGTCCGCGTCCTCGCCCTGCGCCCGAAGCGACAGGTCGCCGCGGTGCGCCCGCTGGGTGACCAGCAGACAGAAGTCCAGCGCGGGCCCGGCGACCTTCTGCGCCGCGTCCTCGGGGCCGTACGTCCACAGCTCGCCGTCCGGGCCCGTCAGTTCCACCCGGAACGGCTCCGCGGGCGCGGTCAGGCCGTGCACCCCGAACGCGAAGTCCCGGGTCCGCACCCCGATCCGGGCCACCTGGGCGAGCCGCACGGTCGGGCGGCGGGTGACGCCGAGCGCGTCCGCGATGTCCTGGCCGTGCGCCCATGTCTCCATCAGGCGGGCGGTGGCCATCGAGGCGGCGCTCATCGACGGCCCGTACCAGGGGAAACGGCTCCCCGCCGGGGCCTCGCGCAGGGCCTGCTGAAGCCTGTCACGGCCGGCGCGCCAGCGGGCCAGCAGCTCCGCGGGCGGCAGCGCGGCGCCCTCGTGCGCACCGTCGTCGACGAACGAGTCCGGCGCCGTGAGTGCTGTTTCGACCTCGGCGGCGAAGCCCTCGGGGTCGGTGACGGCGATCAGCGCGGCCCGGTCGGTCCAGGCGAGATGGGCGATCTGGTGCGCGACGCTCCAGCCCGCCGCGGGGGTCGGGGACGCCCACTGCTCGGGGCTCAACTCCCCGACGAGCTCGTCGAGTTCCTCGCTCTCGCTGCGCAGGTCATCGAGTACGGCGGCCGGATCGGACACGATGCGCTCCCTCGGGGGCACGGCGTTGGGCACGGGGCCCCCTGTCGAGGCCACGTGTCGAAGACCACGCGTCGAAGACCAGGGGACGTGTGCCCCGGAGCATGACAGCGCACCGAGAAACAAGCAAGCATGCTTGCTTTCGTTTTTAGCGCTTTCCCGCCACCTGCGTCCGCACCGCACCCATGCTCGCGGCGATGACCAGCACGATCGCCAACCCTTCGGCCGGCGAAAGGGCTTGATGCAGCACAAGGAATCCGGCCGTCGCCGCGATCGCCGGCTCCAGGCTCATCAGCACCGCGAACGTCGGCGCGGGCAGCCTGCGCAGCGCCAGCAGCTCCAGCGTGTACGGCAGCACCGACGACATCAGCGCGACCGCAAGCCCGAGCCCGATCGTGGAGGGCACCAGCAGCGTGGACCCGGCCTCCCAGATGCCCAGCGGCAGACTGAGCAGCGCACCGACGCCCATGGCCAGCGCCAGCCCGTCGGCCTGCGGGAAGCGCCGCCCGGTGCGGGCGCTGAAGACGATGTACGCCGCCCACATCGCGCCCGCGGCCAGGGCGAACGCCGCACCGACCGGATCGAGCCGGTCGAACCCGCCGCCGCTGAGCAGGACGACGCCGGCGAGCGCGAGCCCCGCCCACAGGAGGTTGACCAGCCTCCGCGAGGCGATCACCGACAGCGCGAGCGGACCGAGGACCTCCAGCGTGACGGCCGCGCCCAGCGGGATGCGGTCGACGGCCTGGTAGAAGAGCACGTTCATGGCGGCCATGGCGGTGCCGAAGGCGACCACCGTGCCCCAGTCGGCGCGCGAGTGCCCGCGCAGCCGGGGCCGGCAGAAGGCGAGCAGGACGAGCGCGGCGAGGACGAGCCGCAGCGTGACCACACCGAGGGCACCGGCACGCGGCATCAGCATGACGGCAATGGCGGCGCCGAACTGCACGGACAGCGCACCGGCGACGACGAGGGCCACCGGCCCGAGCGCCCGCCGGGAGGGGCCACCCCCGGCCCGCTGCGCGTCGAGCGCACCGGCGGCCTCGGGCAGTACGACCGAGGCGGCGGCCTCGGACACCTCGACGGCCGCCGCGCCGCGCGCAGGGGCCGATCCCGTCGAGCCGCCGGGCGCGCCCCCGGCAGGGACGGCCGCCTGCGCCGTGCCGCGTGGCGAGGCCGGTCCCGTACCGCCTCCGGCGTGTGCGTCCCGCACCTCAGCGCCTCCCTGATGATTTCGGCCGGGGCCGTGGCGGCCCCTTGCTCACCCCTCCCACGCTACGGACCCGCACGCCTCCCGTGAAATGCAGGTCTCACTGCCGTTATGCTCCAGACGTATGAGCATCGAGCTGCGCCATCTCCGCTGCTTCCTCGCCATCGCCGAGGAATCGAGCGTGACCCGCGCCGCCGCCCGTCTGGGCCTCACCCAGCCCAGCGTCTCCCGCGCCCTCGCCGCTCTCGAGCAGCACCTCGGCATCCGCCTGGTGGACCGGTCCACCCACCATCTCGCGCTCACCGCCGAGGGACTGGCGTTCCGCGACAAGGCGGCCGCCGCCGTCGCCGCCTTCGACGACGCGCTCGACACCACCCGGCTGCGCCGCAGGCCGCTGCGACTGGGACACGCCTGGTCCGCCCTCGGCCCGTACACCACACCGCTGCTGCGCCGCTGGGAGCGCGAGCACCCCGACACCCCGCTGGAACTCCTGCGCATCGACGACCGCACGGCCGGACTCACCCGCGGCGAGGTCGACGCCGCCGTCCTGCGCCGCCCGGTGGACTCCCCCGGCCTGGTCACCGAGGTGCTGTTCACGGAGCCCCGCGTGGCAGCGGTGACGGCGGACGGCCCGCTCGCGGACCGCACCTCGCTCACCCTCGCCGACCTGACGGCCGAACCCCTCGTACTGAACACCGTCTCCGGCATGACGACCCCGGACCTCTGGCCGGCCCCCGCCCGTCCGGCCACCACGCTCACGGTCAGCAACACCGACGACTGGCTCACCGCGATCGCCGCGGGCCGCGGTGTCGGCATCTCGGCGGCCTCCACCGCCGAGATGCACACCAACCCCGGCGTCGCCTACCTCCCGCTGACGGACGCCCCGCCGGTCCCGGTCCTCCTCGTCTGGCGCGCCGCCACGCCGCACCCGGCCCTGCGCGCACTGACGGACCTGATCCGCGAGCTCAGCGGCCGGCGGGGCTGACCTCGCCGATACCGGGGCCGTTGCTGCAGGGAAGGTGATCGGGCAGCATTTCGTGCATGGCCGACCTCACGGATGAAACATCGAGGCCCGAACAGCGTTCCAGACGTGCCGACTTGGACGACGCGCTACCAGAACACGGTGCGAGGGCAGGTCGGATGAGAAACGAAGTGCCCACAGAACGTGAAGTCTCGCTCGCCCGGGAGATCTTCGGACCGCTGGGCGGCATCATCCAGCTGGGAGCCGCGTCCGGAACGAGCCCGCAGAAGCCCCTACGGCACATATCTGTAGGCCAGTTCCTCGAACCTCGCCGCAGGGAGCTTGACCGGATCCTGGCCGCTGTGCGCGACGTCGGGGACTTCCATGCCGGAGCCATGGCCATTCATGACGAGCTGGGATACCACCGCGAACATGAAATCGCAGCCCCGTCCCTCCTCCTTTGGTCAGGCTGTATCGAGCAGTTCTCGCCGCACCTGGACGAACCTCTCTCCGTACGACGAATGGTCCGCGCCGGCGTTGACATCCAGTTGACGCAGCTCATGCATGCCCTGGTGGGAGCGGCATCGCACAGCGGGATCGAGGAGGAACGAGGCTCGGAACTCATCCTCGAGATCATCGGCCTCGCCGCAACCGTGGCCGGTATCGATCGGGATGACGCAGCTCGGGATGTCTTCCGAATGTGGCGCGTCGCGTTCCTGTACGAGGTTCTCCTTCCGTCCTCAAGGTCGCCGGAGGCCATCAAGCGAGACTTCCGGCGGCTCGCCCATGTCATCGAATCGCTGCTTGAGGGGGAAGGGCGGAGATGAGGTCGACGAACTGACCCGCGGCAACCCCGCACAGATCGTCCTGAGCCTGCAGAATGACGGCCTCGCGGGCCCACCCCCCGCGATGTGGCCGGGCTGCCAGTCCCGCCACCTCACCTGATGTCGCGCGCTGACCTCGACGCCGTCACCGTCAGTTCCAGCACACCCCAGACGCACCACCGGAAGCGGCTGCTCGGCACGCACACGGAGCGTTGCGCCTGTCGGGGACGTGGCGCGGCCACTGGTCAAGTAACGGCATCTCGTCGACATGGATAACTATGGCGAGAAGCACACCACTTATGACCATCGGTGACCAGTTTCGTCCGTTGCTGCTGGGAAGGTGATCAGGCAGCATTCCGTGCATGGCCGATCACGGGGACGAAACATCGAGGCCCGAACAGCGTTCCAGACTCGCCTACTTGAACGATGCACCATCGGAACACCCTTCTGTGGAGACGAGTCCGGGTACTACGGCAGCCACACACGCATATCGGTCGGATGAGCGACTGACCCTTGCTCGGCGTGAGTTTGCGGTGTTGCTGAGTGAATTCCGGCGTGCTGCGGCGAATTCAGATATCGGGCAGATACCAAGACATGCTAGGCAACCTCTACCATAGGGAGGTGCACAATCCGCGAAGCGAGCACCATAACGACGACGCTGCTGCCGCAACCCACATCGTCTGGCCGGAAGAATTCAATGGCCTCTGAATCGCCCGACGACTACAACCACACGGAAAACTCATGACAGTAGGCGATGAGAATCTCCTCAAGATTGTCCGCGGATTGATCTCGACATCCCCTGAAGCGCGAGAGGAATCATCTGAAACAGTCTGCGACTGGATTCATTCTTTTGACTGCCGAGAAGCGAGGATGGTCGCTGCCCTGCTGTCCTCCGTCGTAATGCTGGAAACCGTTTCGGGCTGCCGGGAAAGCGAACTGAACGCTCTAAGCGAACTCACGGCGACCGGATTCATTGAGGCCAATGACCTTGCGCCTTTGCAGCGTCTCCAGCGCAACACACTTCAGGGTTCAGAGCTGGAGCACTTCGACTATCTATCCGGTGAGTACTTTCAACGCGCCCGCGGAGCAGGTTCTGCAGGTGCGTGACGAGGTACGGCAGCCGATCGGTTGACCAGCTCAGGCAATTCCAGTTCGGCCCAGACCGTCTTGCCGACCGACCGCGGTCACGCCCAGGCCATGGCCAGCGCGGCGACCAGATGGAGGCCGCGGCCTGCCTCTGCCCTGGAGGTCGGCTCCCCCACCTCCGGCTCGCGTTCATTCCGGGCGTTGGAGCCCTCGATGCGGAGGGCTGCTTCCGTCAGCAGCAGGCGGAGTTCGAAGTCGCGGCCCGGGACGCAGCCGTGCGTCACGACCTTCGCGGCAGCTCGGCGACGATCTGCGCCGCTGCGCCGGAGACGTCGCTGCCGTACGGGATGCCCCAGGCGTCGAGTTGGTGCAAGGCGCCAGGCGCCAGGTGCCGGGTGCGGGCCAGGCGGGCGCCGCGGCGGGTGGACGTTAGGCGCTGGGTGAACTCAGCCGTGGGGGTGGCGGTTTCTGGGGGATGAGAAGCGATGGATACTCGGGTGGCCGACCGGCTGGCGCGGCCGCCACGCCCCACCCGGCCCTGCGCGCACTGACGAACCTCCCGCGAGCTCAGCGGCGGCCGGGGCTGACCCGCCGGCGCAGGGACAACACCTCGGGGCTGGGGGCCGGTCTGCAACGGGCGGTGCGGACCGGCCACAACAGCAGAAGCAGCGGATTCCTCATGCGACGGCGTCCGGTCCGCAGGCACCACCTCGTGGTCGGCGAACATCCGCCCACGCGAGGGCATGCGCCGGATGCGCCCGGAGTCAGGGCCTTTTCGCCTCCAGGTGATACGTCGTGTCGACCCAGAAGCCGCCCATGCTCTCCCCTTTGATCTCCAAGACGTACTGACCCGGGCTGAGCGGCGTGATCCCGCCCCAGACTCCCCAGGCGTATCGGCGGGTGAACCCGGTCCGGAAGGGAGCCGAGAACTCCTGGAGCGTCAGCGGAACGCCGTTGAGCGATGCCGTCGCCTGCGCCACCGCCAGGGACAGGGGGACCTTCGAGTGTTCCCTGGTGTGCTGCATGTTGAGGACGGGGAAGAAGACCGGCCGGTCCGAGGGGATCGCGCAGCGTCGCTCCACGCGGCCACCGTAGGTTCCTGCGAGGAACCAGAGGTCGTCCGGCTGGTTCCAGGCGGCGTGCTCGCCTGTGGCGTCCCGCACCGGGCTCACGCTGTCCGGGGCCGAGAGAGCCCACTTCCACCAGCGGCCCGCGAGCACCCCGCCCTCCTCGGTGCTCAACCACCATGTGCTGTCGATCGATTCCGTACCACTCATGGCGCCCCTCCCCTACGCAGCCCCGCCTGGGGCTCGAACAAGCGGACATTACCGGGAGCGCATCGCCGGCCCGGCAGCGACCTCGGCGTTCGGTGATGGCCTCCCTTTCCGTGAGTCAGGTGAACGCGGCATACGACTGGCACCCGTTCATGGCCGGAACCGAGGCGGACGCACACCGGCCGGAACGCTCCCCGGCCGGAACGCCTCGGTAGCCTTTGCCGATGACGCAGCCCCGGCTCATCGCCACCGATCTGGACGGCACCCTCCTGCGCAGGGACGGCACCCTTTCGGAGCGGACCCTGCGTGCCCTGCGGACCGCCACCGACGCCGGGGCGGACGTCGTCTTCGTGACCGCCCGGCCACCGCGGTTCGTCGACCTGATCACCGCCGCCCTGACCGGCCTCGTCGGAACTGCCGTGTGCAGCAACGGTGCGCTGGTGTACGACCTCGCGACGCGCACCGTCACCGCGTCCCGCGCCCTCGCTCTGCCCGTTGCCCGCGATGTGGCCACCGCACTGTCCGCTGCCGCCCCGGGGCTGGGCTTCGCCGTGGAGACGGGCCATCGTGTCCTGTACGAGCCCGCGTACGGGCTGCGGTTCGGCGTCCCCGAGGCCGAGTTCGCGGTGTCGTCGCTCGCCGACCTGTGGCTGGTGGACGCACCCATCGTGCAACTGCTTGCCTGCTCGGCGCAGTTCGACGCGGACATGCTGTTGACGATCGCGGAGAACTCCGCGGGCGGCGCCGCACAGTTCACGCACTCCGGCGGTCGCGGCCTGCTGGAGATCAGTGCGCCGGGCGTCACCAAGGCCGGCACGCTCTCGGCGCTGTGCACGGAGCGCGGCATCGGCCCCGAGGACGTCGTCGCCTTCGGCGACATGCCCAACGACCTGACGATCCTGCGCTGGGCGGGAGCCGGCTACGCGATGGGCAACGCCCACCCGCATGTGCTGGCGTCCGCTCCGCTGCGCACAGCGAGCAACGAGGAGGACGGCGTCGCCGAGGTCCTCGAACGCCTCTACGGCATCGGCTGACTCACCGGCCCTACTCGCCAGGGACATGACGGGAACTGATACACCATCAGTCGAGCGCTAGGACGCGCCATGGACCCGACGTGGAGGCCTTCCCTCGGCAGAGAAGGCCCCACGTCGATCCCCGGCCCTGAGCCGGGTCAGAAGCGTCAGCGCATACCCGGGATCCCCGGAGGGGTGGGAAGCGGAAGCTTGCGGGCGCCCTGCGCGGCCGCGCCGGCGGCGCGGCAGGTCACGTCCTTCGCCGGGAGCTTGCCCGTGGTCAGGTACGCGGTGGCCGTCTTGTCGGCGCAGGACTTGGAGCCGTAGATGCCGTGCCCCTCGCCCCCGGCGACGGTGACCATCCGCGAGCCCTTCAGAGCACTGTGCAGACCGAGGCCGGTGGTCAGCGGCGTCTGGGGATCCCACTCGTTCTGCAGGATGAGCGCCTTCACCTTGTTGTCCACCGTGGTGGCGGGCTCACTGCCGTTCTTCCAGAACGCACACGGCATGATGTTCGACGAGAAGTCGCCGTACAGCGGGTATTTGGCCTTGTCCTGGATCGCGTCGCGGCGGTATTGCTCGGGGTCGCGCGGCCACGCCCGTGTGTCGCCGCACGCGACGGACCAGAAGCTCGCGGTTCCGTTGTCCGCGGGAACGGCACGGCCGAAGGACGGCGGTGCGGGACGCTCGGGCGTCCTGGGCTTACCGGTGGGGCCCGAGGGCTTGCCGGCTGCGGCCTTCTTCAGCTCGGCAATGGCTTCGGCTGCCGCGCTGACGCTGAAGAACATCGCACGGCCGCCGCGGATGTCGTCGCCCGTCATCGCAGTGCCGTCGAGTTCGATGGGCTTGCGGTCGGCTCGAGCGACCAGGTCCCAGAAGGTCTTGCGGACTGCCTCCGGGGTCTTGCCCAGCTTGTACTGCGCGTGGCGCCGGGCGGTCCACTCGGTCCATCTCGTGAACGCGGGCTCGGCACCCTCCGCCCACACCTGGATCATGCCTCGCCAGATCCGCTTCGGGTCGACGGCGCTGTCCAGCACGAACCGGTCGGCGCGCCGGGGGAACATCTGCGTGTAGACCGCGCCGAGGTATGTGCCGTAGGAGTACCCGAGGTAGGAGATCTTCTTCTCGCCCAGCACGCTCCGGATCACGTCCATGTCGCGGGCGGTGTTGCGCGTGGTGATGTGCCGCAGCTTGTCACCTGCCTTGGCACGGCACTTCTCGGCGACCGTACGCGCCCAGGCCACGTCCTTCTCGAAGGTCGCGGCCTTGTAGGGGCGCTCCCAGCTCTCTTCCTTGCTGTTCAGACCGCAGCTGACGGGAGAGCTCTGTCCGACGCCCCGCGGATCGAAGCCGATGAGGTCGTACTGCTTCTTCACGGACTTGGGCAGGTCGGCCTCCAGCAGCAGCGGCATGTCGAGGCCTGGACCGCCGGGGCCACCGGGGTTGATCAGAAGTACGCCGCGACGCTCGGCGGGGGTGCTCGATCTGATCCGCGATATCGCGACGCGGATCTGCTTGCCGCCGGGACGGCTGTAGTCGAGCGGCACCTTGATGTCGGCGCACTGCAGACGGGCGGGGGTGGATGTGTCGCAGCGGTGCCACGCGGGCTTCTGCTGCAGGTACTGCTTCATGGGGTTCTCGGCGGCAGAGGCCGTGGCAGGGGCGAGCGCGGGCACGAGGGTCGCGACGGCGCTCACCGCCAGGAGGGGGGCTATGTTCCGGCTTCGCACAGAGGAGCCTTCTGTTGGGTGCGTTCAGGACGCTCCCACCTTCTCCTTCAAGGCAGTTGGGACGAATCCACCGGCGGGGCCGACTCTCTCCGACTCCAGGTGTACCCAGGTGTGCGAGGCATGGTCCTCTGGTCGTAGGCGGCGAACCGGCCGCGGACGGCGACGGGGTGGAGCGGGCTGCCGGTCGCGCGTACCGCGACCGGGCCCGGCGGCTAAGCGCACCGCGGACGAGAGGGGCACTCACGCACCGCACCACGGCCCGGCGGACGGGCTGCGGCCCCCGCTGGTCACGGTGCCGTGGCCGTCGGCACGGTACCTCGTGCAGCGGGGCGTTCACCGAAGGCCCTCCTCCGGTGCGTCCTCCAATGCCTCGGCCAGCACCTCCGCCAGGTGCCGCGCTCCCCGCCCCGCCAGCTGGTCCAGCTGGACGCGGCACGAGAAACCGTCCGCCAGCAGCTCGGCACCGGTGGGCGCCGCCCGCACCGCGGGCAGCAGCTCGTCCTCCGCGCACGCCACCGACACCTCGTAATGGCCCGCCTCGAACCCGAAGTTGCCCGCAAGTCCGCAGCAGCCGCCACTCAACTCGCCTTCCAGACCCGCCCGTTCCCTCAATCGGCGCTCCGCCGCGACACCCAGCACCGCGTGCTGGTGGCAGTGCGTCTGGCCCGCCACCCTGCGGCCGATGTACGGCGGGGTCCACTCCGGCGCGCACTCCTCGAGCGCCTGGGCAAAGGTCCGCACGGACCCCGCCAGCCGTCCCGCCCGCGGATCACCCGTCAGCAGCTCCGGCAGGTCCGTCTTCAGGGCCGCCGCGCAGCTCGGCTCCAGCACCACCACCGGCACGCCCAGGTCCAGCAGCGGCTCCATCGTGTCGAGCGCCCGGCGCATGACCGTACGCGCCCGGTCCAGCTGGCCCGTCGAGACATACGTCAGCCCGCAGCACACCCGGCCCGGCGGCAGGGCGATGCCGATGCCCGCCGCCTCCATGACCCGTACCGCGGCCCGCCCCGTCAGCGGGGAGAAGTGGTCGGTGAAGGTGTCCGGCCACAGCACCGCCGTACGGCTCTCGTCGAGGATCTCCGTGCGCTCCCCCATGTGCTCCCGCAGCCAGCGCCGGAACGTGACCGGCGCCAGGGGCGGGATGTCCCGCTCCGGCGCGATGCCGCCGATGCGCTTGGCCAGAGCGGACAGCGGGCGCACCCCGGCCAGGGCGTTGACGGCCCCGGCGAAGGGCGCCGCCATCCGCAGCCACTGCGGCAGGCGGCCCATCGCGTAGTGGGCGGCCGGGCGGCGCCGGCCCGCGTAGTGGTGGTGCAGGAACTCCGCCTTGTACGTGGCCATGTCCACCCCCACCGGGCAGTCGCTGCGGCACCCCTTGCACGCCAGGCACAGATCGAGCGCGTCCCGCACCTCGGTCGAGCGCCAGCCGTCCGTGACGATCTCGCCCGCGAGCATCTCGTGCAGCAGGCGGGCCCGGCCGCGTGTCGAGTGGGCCTCCTCGCCCGTGGCGCGGAAGGACGGGCACATCACGCCGCCGCCCGCTGCGGCGGTCGGGGTACGGCATTTGGCGACCCCGACACAGCGCCGCACCGCGCCGGCGAAGTCGCCGCCGTCCTGCGGATAGCCGAAGACGACGTCCACCGGCCGCCCGGGCAGCACGGCGAAGCGGAGGTTGGCGTCGAGCGGGTCGGGGCGGACCAGCATGCCCGGGTTCATGCCGCCCGCCGGGTCCAGCAGGTCCTTGAACCGGCCGAACAGCGTGACCAGTTCGTCGCCGTACATCTTCGGCAGCAGCTCGGCGCGCGCCTGCCCGTCGCCGTGCTCGCCCGACAGCGAGCCGCCGTACGCGACGACGAGCTCGGCCACCTGCTCGGAGAACGCGCGGAACCGCCCGATGCCCTCCCGGCTCAGCAGGTCGAAGTCGATCCGGACATGGATACAGCCGTCGCCGAAGTGCCCGTACGGCGTGCCGCGCAGCCCGTGCTCGGTCAGCAGCGCCCGGAAATCGCGCAGATACGCGCCCAATCGGGCCGGCGGCACGGCGCAGTCCTCCCAGCCCGGCCAGGCCTCGCCGCCCATGGGCGTGCGTGTGGCGGTGCCGGCTGCGTCCTCCCGTACGCGCCACAGCGCGCGCATCCCGGCCGCGTCGTCGACGACGGTCCCGTCGAGCGCGTCGGCCGCTCGTACGATCTCCGTCGCCCGCATCCGTGCCTCGGCGGCCGTGTCGCCGCCGGTCTCGACGAACAGCCAGGCCCGGCCACGCGGCAGGCCGTGTGCGTCCGGGACCAGGTCGTCGGCCATGCCCTCGACGGTCAGGGGGCGGTGGGCGAGCAGAGGGGCGGCTGCGTCGGCGGCTGCGGTCTCGTCCGGATAGCCGAGCACGGCGAGCGCCCGCGCACCCGGGGTGTCCACCAGGGCGACCGTCGCCTCGGTCACCACGCCCAGCGTGCCCTCGCTGCCGCAGAAGGCGCGGGCGAGGTCGACGCCGTTCTCGGGGAGCAGGGCACCGAGTGCGTATCCGGAGATGAGGCGGGGCAGGCCGGCCGGGTAACCGGTGCGCAGCAGGGCGAGATGCCCCTCGACGAGTTCGCGCACTGCGGCAGGCACGCCGCTGCCGTCCCATCCGCGGCCCAGACGCAGCAGGTCACCGCCGTAGGTGCGCACGGCGAGTGAGCGGACGTTGTCGGCGGTCGTGCCCCAGGCGACCGAGTGAGCGCCGCAGGCGTTGTTGCCGATCATGCCGCCCAGCGTGCAGCGGCTGTGCGTCGACGGGTCGGGTCCGAAGGCCAGCCCGTTCCGTGCGACGGCGGCCTGGAGTCTGTCGAGGACGACACCCGGCTGGACGACCGCGGTGCGCGCGACCGGGTCGATGCCCACGATCGCGTTCATGTGGCGGGTGAAGTCCAGGACGACGCCCGTACCGGTGGCCTGCCCCGCGATCGAGGTGCCGCCGCCTCGCGGCACGACGGGTACGCCGTGCGCCCGGCACACCTCCAGCGCCGCAGCCACGTCGTCGGCGTCGCGCGGCGCGACGACACCGACCGGGACACGCCGGTAGTTGGAGGCGTCCATGGTGGTCAGGGCCCTGGCTGCCGCGCCGAAGTCGACATCTCCGCGCACCGCGCGAGCCAGGTCGCGGGCGAGGTCGCCGGTGTTCCCGTGATGATCGGCCATGTCTTCCAGCATGGCCCCCTGTGCGTGACGTCACACGGGCAGGAACCGGGCCACTTGCACACGTTGCGCCCCGGACCGGGCGCCGGAATACCGCAAGACATGGCTGCGTAATCGGCAACTCTCCTATAGTTACTGCCACTTCATCAGGAAGCAGCGGCTCCAGTTGCGCCACCGCACCCCGGAAGGCCCTCGATGACCGGCACCGACGAGAACCGATGAACCGCGCCACCCGGGCGATCCCCGCGGCGCACCCCCGCCCCGGCTGCCGCCGTCAGATCACGGCGCAGGCCCCGGCCCCGGAACAGGCCGACGGACCGGGCGGGAACCTGGGCCACGTCCTGAAGATCGCCGTCGTCGGCGGCTTCGGGTCGGGAAAGACCACCATGGTCCGCTCCGTCAGCGAGATCCGTACGCTGCACACGGAAGAGGCGATCAGCGGCGAGCGCCTGGCACTCGACGACACGCCCCGGGTCCGCGACAAGGCGGCGACCACGGTCGGTCTCGACTTCGGCCGGATCACGATCCGTGGGCACAGCGTCCTGTATCTGTTCGGCGCGCCCGGCCACGAGCGCTTCCACTTCCTGTGCGACCGCCTGCTCGACGGCACGCCCGGCGCCGTCGTCCTCGTCGACACCCGTGCGCTCACCGACTCCTGGTACGCCGTGGACCGACTCAAGCGTCACGGCACGCCGTTCATCGTCGCCGTCAACGACTTCGGCGGTCCGTTCCACTCCCAGGACCACATCCGTGAGGTGCTCGCGGTGCCGGACGACGTACCCATGATGGAGTTCGACGCGCGGGACCACTCCTCCAGCAGGTTCGTGCTGATCGCGCTGGTGGAGCATCTGCGCGCGCAGAAGAGCCGCCGGCCCCTGAACCACGACACCTGACCAGCGCATCAGCAGGGTGGATCGCGTCTCATCCGCCGGACCGCACATGTGCCGGGCCGCCGGACCCGTTACGCTCCCGAACGTGGCTGAGATCCAGATTCCCGCTGACATCAAGCCCGCCGACGGCCGTTTCGGCGCGGGCCCCTCCAAGGTGCGTACGGAGGCGCTGGACGCCCTGGCCGCCACCGGCACCTCACTCCTCGGTACGTCCCACCGCCAGGCTCCGGTCAAGAACCTGGTCGGCGAGGTACGCGACGGCGTGCGCGACCTCTTCTCCCTCCCCGAGGGCTACGAGGTGATCCTGGGCAACGGCGGCTCCACCGCCTTCTGGGACATCGCGACGCACGGCCTGATCGAGAACAAGTCGCAGCACCTGTCCTTCGGCGAGTTCTCCTCCAAGTTCGCCAAGGCGGCCAAGCTGGCGCCCTGGCTGGCCGAGCCGACAGTGATCTCCTCCGACCCCGGCACCCACCCCGAGCCGCAGGCCGAGGCGGGCGTCGACGTCTACGGCTTCACCCACAACGAGACCTCGACCGGTGTCGCCGCCCCGATCGAGCGGGTCGCCGGCGCGGACGAGGGCGCCCTGGTCCTGGTGGACGCCACCTCCGGCGCGGGCGGCCTGCCGGTCGACATCGCCGAGACGGACGTCTACTACTTCGCCCCGCAGAAGTCGTTCGCCTCCGACGGCGGCCTGTGGATCGGCGTCTTCTCGCCGGCCGCCCTGGAGCGCGCGGCCCGCATCCACGCGTCCGGCCGCCACGTCCCCGAGTTCTTCTCGCTGCCGACTGCGATCGACAACTCGCTGAAGAACCAGACGTACAACACCCCGGCGCTGGCGACGCTCTTCCTGCTCAACGAGCAGCTGAAGTGGATCAACGGCCAGGGCGGCCTGGACTGGTCGGTCGGCCGCACCGCCACCTCCTCGCGCACCCTGTACGGCTGGGCCGAGGAGTCCAAGTACGCGACTCCGTTCGTGTCCGACCCGGCCAAGCGCTCGCAGGTCATCGGCACGATCGACTTCGCCGACGAGATCGACGCGGCTGCCGTCGCCAAGACGCTGCGCGCCAACGGCATCGTCGACACCGAGCCGTACCGCAAGCTGGGCCGCAACCAGCTGCGCGTGGCGATGTTCCCGGCGATCGACCCGGCGGACGTCGAGGCGCTGACGGCGTGCATCGACTACGTGATCGACAAGCTCTGACAGCAGCCTGCTTCGAGGGGCCCGGCACGCGACCACAGGTCAGCGCGCCGGGCCCTTGATCGCTCAATGGTGTGCCGATCCGCCTTCCGGACGTCGAGCGACCTTGCGCCCCGCGATGATGCTCTCGACACCAGCCATCAGCAGGCCCGCATGTCTGCCGCAGCAGTCGAGCACCCCTGCGACCCCTGTGACGGCGAGCTGCCGACGCTGCTCGAAGAGGCTGACCGCCTCATCGAGCGGCTTCCCGGCTATCGGGTCGAGATCATCGGAGGCGTCCTTACCGCGACTCCGCCCCCGGTCAGCAGGTCACCCTCCCCGACTCGATCGGGGCCGAGGTGAAACTGGACGTGGCCGAGCTGCTGAAGGCCGGGGAGCGCAAGACCTCCCGACCCCCCGGCCCCCGGCCTTCATGCCTCAGCGGCTCAGCGGCTCAGCCGCTGGAAGCGGCGCACCGCCAGCGGCAGGAACACCGCCGTGATCACCAGCGGCCACACCACCGCCATCAGCAGCGCATGCTCCTGGATCCAGCTGCCGTCGCTCGCCACCGGGTTGCCGAACAGCTCGCGTGCCGCCGCGGCGGTCGAGGAGATCGGGTTCCAGGCTGCCACCGTGCCCAGCCAGTCCGGCATCGTCGACGGCGGCACGAAGACGCTGGAGATCATCGTGAGCGGGAACGCCACCGCGTACAGCCCGCCGGCCGCCTCCGTGGTGGGGACGAGCAGGCCGAGCAGGATGCCCACCCAGATCAGGCAGAACCGCAGGAGCAGCAGCAGCCCGAACGCGCCCAGTGCGGCGAGCACTCCGGAGTCGGAGCGCCAGCCCATCGCATAGGCCGTCGCCGCGAGGATGGTCAGTTCGGCGCAGGCCACGATCAGGTCGTTGACGCCGCGCCCGGTGACCACCGCGGAGGGCGCCATCGGCATGGAGCGGAAGCGGTCGATGACGCCCTTGGAGACGTCGGTGACCACCGCGATCGCCGTGTTCATGAAGCCGAACGCCATGGTCATCGCGAACATGCCCGGCATCAGGAAGTCGCGGACGCTGCCGCCGTCGGGGGCCTTCATCGCGCCGCCGAAGACGTATCCGTACAGCAGCACGGAGATGATCGGGAAGCCCAACTGCCAGGCGATGAGGACCGGCTGGCGCTGGTAGTACGTCAGCCCGCGGCGCACCACGTTCCAGCAGTCGGCCACCGCCCAGTACGCCCGCCCCCGCCGGTCCGTGAGCGTCAGATCCACCGTGCTCATGCTGCTGTCCCCTCCTGGGTGCCGTGGCCGGTCAGGCGCAGGAACACATCGTCGAGGCTGGGCCTGCGCAGCCCGATGTCCTCCACCGCGATCCCCTCGTCCTGCAGGGCGCGCGCCACCTCGGTCAGCGCCGCGACCCGGTCTGTCACGGGTGCGTGCACCCGCCGGTCGGTCTCGTCCGTGGCCGGTTCGGTGTCGGCGACCCGGGCAAGGGTCTTGGCGACCATCGGCAGGTCGGCGGCCTCACGCGCGACCACCTCGATCCGGTCGCCGCCCACCCGGTTCTTCAGCCCGTCCGGCGTGTCGTCGGCAATGGCCCTGCCCTGGTCGATGACGGTGACACGGGAGGCGAGCCGGTCCGCCTCCTCCAGGTACTGCGTGGTGAGCAGGACGGTGGTGCCGCCCGCCACCAGCGCGCGTACGCCGTCCCAGACCTCGCCGCGCGAGCGTGGGTCGAGCCCGGTCGTGGGCTCGTCCAGGAACAGCACGTCCGGCGCGAGAATCATCGAGGCGGCCAGGTCCAGCCGGCGCCGCATGCCGCCGCTGTACTTCCCGACCCCCTTGTCCGCGGCCTCCACCAGGTCGAACTGCTCCAGCAGTTCGCCCGCCCGGCGCGCCGCCCGCCTACCGCCCAGGTGGAACAGCCGCCCGAACATCTCCAGGTTCTGACGCCCCGTCAAGATCGCGTCCACCGCGGCGTACTGCCCGGTGAGCCCGATCCGCGCCCGCACCCGGCGCGGATCACGGGTCACGTCGACCCCCGCCACCCGAGCACGGCCGCCGTCGAACCGCAGCAGCGTCGCGAGGACGCGGACCGCGGTGGTCTTGCCCGCGCCGTTCGGCCCGAGCAGTCCGTGCACCGTCCCCCTGCGTACGGCGAGGTCGAAGCCGTCCAGGGCGCGCTTGTCCCCGTACCGCTTCTCCAGCCCCTCCGCCATGACGGCGTATTCGTCCACAGCCCCTCCAAGACATCGAACCGGTCGACACCGAACCCGTCGAACCATTAACTGGGTACGGCGTACTCACATGAGAGTACACCGTACTCAGTTTCTGTCCACGGGATTAGGGTGAGCCCATGACGACGACCGAAACGAGCGGCAGCGGCGACGTCTCGCGCAGCCTCGAACTCCTGTGGGGCACCAGCGAGCGCCCCTCCCGCGGCCCCAAGCCGGGCCTCACGCTCGACCGGATCGTGTCGGCCGCCGTCGAGATCGCCGACGCCGAAGGGCTGGCCGCCGTATCGATGCGCCGCCTGTCCACCGAGCTGGGCACCGGCACGATGTCCCTGTACCGGTACGTCCCCGGCAAGGCCGAACTCCTCGACCTGATGCTCGACCGGGTCGCGGGCATCCCCCTCGACACCCAGGAGCACGCCCCCGACAGCGACGACTGGCGCGACGCCGTGCGCGCCATGGCCCGCGCCCATCTCGACCTCTACCGGGCACACCCCTGGCTGCTCAAGGTGAACCAGGCCCGCACGGTCCTCGGACCCAGCGCCGTACGCGGTCTGGAGACTGCACTGGCCGCCCTGCAGGGCATGGGGCTGAGCGACCCCGAGGTGATCTCGGTGATCATCTCCGTGCAGAGCTTCGTGTCGGGCATCGCCCGGATGGAGCTGGAGACGGCGGAGGCCGCGCAGCAGACCGGCATGAGCGACGCGGAGTTCTGGAAGAGCCAGGAGCCGTTCCTGACCCGGGCGATGGAGACCGGCTCGTACCCGATGCTGGCGGGGCTGTCCGAGGACGCGTTCTCACCGGAGTTCGACCACTTCGGCTTCGGCCTCGCCCGGCTGGTCGACGGCCTCGAGGTCCTGGTCCGCGAGCGCGGCGCGGAGGCGGACCGGCCGGACGAGTGATCCGGCCTCCGGCTGCCGGCGCCGTCGAGGTCACCGGATGCCGCTCATCCCGACGAGCGTGAGGCCGAGCCGTTTCGACGGCGTCGCGGACCGCCGCCAAGCCGATCCGGCGGCGCCTGTCACAGTCGCTCCGAGGTGACGCCGCAGGCCGATCCTCGAAGATCGCCCGGACAGGGCCTAACCCGCGGCGGGGGCCAGCCGCCGCAACGCGTCGATCAGCAGCTCGACGCCGAACGCGAACTCCGCCTCGTGATCGTTCACCGCGAGGATCGGCGCGACCTTGGCCACCGCCGGGAAGCCCGAACCCGCGAAGTAGGCGGCACGGGCCTGCTCCGCCGCCTCCTTGTCCCACTCTGCCGACGCCTGGGGCACCTGGAACTCCCGTAGCAGCGAGCCCACTTGGAAGGAGACGAACAGCCGCAGCGCGTGCACGGCCGCCGCCTCGTCGAAGCCGTGCTCGAGCATCATCGCGAGCATCGTGTCCACCGGGGCGAGCGCCGTAGGGGTGGACAGCTGGCGCATCAGGACGAGTTCACCGGCCCGCGGGTGGCGCAGCGCCGCCTGCCGGAAGCCGTACGCGATGGAACGGATCCCGTCCTCCCAGCCGCCGGTCATCCGGCGGGGCATCCGCATCTCGGTGGTGATGTACTCGGTGACGCCGTCGAGGATGTCCGCCTTGCTCTGCACATGGTTGTACAGCGACATCGCCTGCACCCCGAGGCGGGCCGCGATCCGCCGCATCGACAGGCCGCCGACCCCCTCCTCGTCGATGATCTCCAGCGCCGCTCCGACGATGCGCGCGCGGCTCAACGGCTCACGATTTTCGGGGACTTCGCGCCTGGACTCAGAGGCCATGGGTGGCGGCTCCTCTTTCGGGTGGCAACGCGCGGTAACGGTTGACGACTTACAGCGTAAGTGCTTCGCTCCTGACCTGTACTTACGGTGTAAGTGGCGCAACTGCTGCGTCGGCAAGGCGAGATGCGCGCATCCACGTCAGCACGACCGCCATCCTCTCCCAGCCCGGCCCTGTGCCGGGTCTCCCCCTGTGAGCAGGAGGCACGATGTCTGTGCGTACCATCCCAAATGCCCAGCGGCGTTCGTCCGTTGTCATCCACCACCTCGACTGCGCGCCCATGCGCCCGCTCGGCGCTCCCCCGCTCGTCACCCACTGCCTGCTGGTGGCGACCAACAGCGGGCTCGTCCTCGTCGACACCGGCCTCGGCGCCGCCGACATCGCGGACCCGCGCCGGCTCGGGGCGATGTTCCGCCGCACGATGCGGCCCGAACTCGATCTGTCCCGTACGGCGGTCCACCAGATCAGGGCCCTCGGGTACGACCCGTACGACGTGACCGACATCGTCATCACCCATCTCGACCTGGACCACGCAGGCGGCCTCGCCGACTTCCCGCAGGCCAGGGTGCATGTCGCGGGCGACGAATACCGCTCGGCCATGCGCCGTGACACCCGGCTCGAAGCGAACCGCTACCGGCCCGCCCAGTGGGCGCACGGCGTGGACTGGATCGTCCACGACACCGCCGACGCCAACTGGCTGGGGTTCCCGGCGTCGCGGGTGCTGCGCGGACCCGACATCCTGCTGGTGCCGCTGCCGGGCCACACCCGGGGACACAGCGCCGTAGCCGTCCAGGAGCCGGACCGCTGGCTGCTGCACGCGGGCGACGCGTACTTCTTCCACGGTGAGATGGATCTGCGGCGCCCCCGCTGCCCCCGCACGCTGGCCCTCCACCAGCGCCTCGTCGCGGACGACCACGAGCTGCGGCTGAGCGGGCTGGAGCACCTGCGCGAGCTGCGCCGCGCGCATCCCCGCCTGATCCGCTTCTTCTCGTCGCACGACGCGCAGGAGTTCGCGCAGCTGGCATCGAGGGACCGCTAGGGACGGCCGGCAAGACACCCGGATCGCCGGGCCGGGCCTCTGACGGACCTCAGGGGTTCGACCCAGGGGTCTAGGCCCGACGGCGCAGCAGCCGCTTGACCCCGAGCACGAGCACCGCAGCGCCGCCGAGGACCAGCAGCCCGAGGGTGGTGACCGTGCTCCGGTCCCCTTCATCCCCCACGGCCGCGTCGTCGCCGCCCGGCTTCTCGCGGTCGCCGCCACCGGAACCTGAGCCGGACGCCTCGGAGTCCTTCTTCACCTCGACCCGCTGGACGTCGCTCTGCTCGCCCTCCGTGCCGAACATCAGCGCCGTGCCGTCCGGGGTGTACGTCACCGACTCCGACTGCCCCTGGATCGGCGCGCGCACCGAGGTGTCGGCCGCGAGCCTGCCGTCCTTCCACACGTAGGCACGGGCGCTGAAGTACGAGCGCAGCACCAGCTTCCTGCCGTCCGGGGAGAAGGCGCCGTCGGTCACCCACGGCACCTCGCCGATCCGCCGGAAGACATTGGTGCCGGACGCGCTGAGCGTGGCGGGTCCTTCGTACAGCCCTCCGCCGTCCTCGTTCTTCGAGGCGATGTAGACCCGCCCGGTGACGGGGTGCACCATCATCGCCTCGGCATTGCGCGGCCCGTCGGCGTACTGCACGGTGAACTGCGTCGCACGCACGGTCGCGTCCCGCAGCCGCTTCGGCTCCGGCAGGCGGTAGATCCACACGTGGTCCCAGCTGCCGTCGAGGTTGTCGCCGATGTCCCCGACGTAGATGTTGCCGTCCCGCCCGACGGAGATCGCCTCCATGTCACGCGGTTCGCCGACCCCCTGCAGGGTGATCGTCGCGACGGTCTCCCCGGTCCTGGAGTCGACCGCGAAGATACGCGGCTCGTCCTGGTCGTTGTGCGTCCAGTACACCCCGGGGTGTGCGCGGCTGGCCGCGAGCCCGCTGGACTCGGTGATCCGCGGGTCCTTGATCGTGAACCCGGAGTCGTCGTCGGCGGCGGCGGGGACGGCGGCGGCGAGCACCAGGACGGCGGCACCGGCGGCATACGGAAACGAACGCATGCCCCCCAGCCTGCCACCTCGGCCTTTGCTACGGGCGCCGCCGGTGACCCGGCCGCTCCTGCCCTCAGGTGAGGTCCGGTACGGCGGAGTCCGGCCGTGTCCAGCCTCACATCGCAGCACAGGCACGGAATCGGCCATCATTGCGCCCATGCGATTTCTGTTCGTCGGCGATTCCATGACCATCGGACGCGCCGGCGACTACAGCTGGCGCTACCGGATGTGGCAGCACCTCAGCAGCGTCGGCGACCACGAGATCGTCGGCCCGCGCACCGAGCTGTACGACACCGACGCCGGCGCCCCGGTCTCCACCGCCTATGCCGACCCGGCCTTCCCCGCGCACGCCCGGCGCCACCTGTCCGGCTGGGGCGAGGGCTGGCTGCACATGGCCCCGGCGATCCGGGACGCGGTCGCCGCCGACGAGGTGGACATCCTGCTGGTCTCCCTCGGCCTGATAGACCTGGGTTTCTACACGAACAGCGACCAAACGGCCGAGAACGTACGGGAGTTCATCGCCGCGGCCCGCGCCGCGAACCCGCACGTCCGGATGGTCCTGCTCCCGGTCATCCCGAACATCCGCGCCGAGTACGACGCCCCCTTCGCCGCCGAGTGCGCCCGCTTCAACGTCCTGCTGGCCAAGGCGGTCGCGGATCTGGACACCCCGGCGTCACCGATCCTGCTGGCTTCGCGCCCGGAGTCGTACGACATCCACACGGACACCTACGACGGCACTCACCCCGGCCCGACGGGCGAGCACAAACTGGCGGGGGCCTTCGCGGACGCGATGCACCAGGCGTGGGGACTGGGCGGGGCGTACCGGCCCGGCACCTGATGCCGCTCACGCCGACTCGCCCACATCTCCGCCCTCACTCGCTCCCCCACCAGCTGGTACTCCCTCGTGCACCGCATGTGCCGAAACGCCTGATCAGCCGGTACTGAGGCAAGCGCCCGGCCTCGGCGGGCGAGGCAGAATGGCTGTGCAGGCGGAGCCGGACCGGGAAGGGCAGCCGTTGTGAGCACCATCGAGGTCGGCGGCACCACTCTCTACTACGAGCGGCGTGGGGACGGCCCTGCCGTGCTGTGCATTCCCGGCGTCGCAGGCGACGCCGGACTGTGGAGCGGCACAGCCGAGGCGCTCGCGGACGAGTTCACGATGGTGTCCTACGACCGTAGGGGCAACTCACGCAGCCCGCGCCCCAAGAACTGGATCTCGACGTCCATCGACGAGCAGGCCGATGACGCCGCAGGGTTGCTGCGCGGGCTCGATCTTGCTCCGGCCGTGGTGTTCGGCGCCAGCGGCGGAGGAGTCATCCTCACCGACCTCGTACTGCGCCACCCCGACGTGGTGCGCGCAGCGATCATCCATGAGCCGCCGTTCATCTCGGCCAGCTCCGACGCCGATGCGGTGGGCAGGCAGCTGGGGGCCCGGTTCGAGGAGGGTATGGCGAAGGACGGACTGCGGGGTGCGATGGAAAGCCTCCTCCACTGGGCCTGGGGCGAGGAGGGCCTGGCGGCCGTCGACCCGCAGACCCGCGAACGGCTGCGGTCCAACGCGGAGGTGTTCATCGGCATGGAGCTCGAGGCATTCATCGAGTACCTGCCCTCGTCCGAGGAGCTGGCCGGCGTGAAGGTCCCGTGCATCGTCACGGCAAGCGCCGAGAACCGCGACCCCACGGCGCACTACCACCACGGGTACGAGGTGTCGCAGTGGCTCGCCACCCAATTGCATGCCGAGTTCCTCGAACTCCCGGGCCGGCACGTGCCCTACCTGACCCACACAGCCGAACTGGCCGAGTGCCTGCGCCCACTCCTGCGCACCCTCAGCATCTGAACCCGCTCGACCGCCCGTCTCAGCCGGCCCGCCGGTAGCTGCTCCCGTCTCTGGTCCGGGTCAGCAGACCCCCGATGACCAGGTAGCGGCGCAGCGCCGAGCAGTCCTCGTGGACCGTGAGCAGCGCGTCGTTGACCTCGCGCTCGGCGTACTCCCGGTCCCGCTCGAAGAGGGTCTCCGCAAGGTGCGCGAGCAACTGCTCGCGGCGGGCCACCTTGCGAGGGATTGCCGTCAGGCGGCCATGGGAGAAGAGGGCGGCCACTCCGTGTGAACTGCCGGCTCGGTTGTCGGACATGCCCGGAAGCCTCCCCTCCCGGCACACCGCCCGGCAACGTGTTTTCGGGGCCCGAGCCAGCAATGAGCGGCACGGCGTCACCGTGCCCCTCGCACGGGCACGATGACGCCTGTCTTCCTCGCAGCGAGGCCGCGCCGCTAGAACACGAACGGCCCGGGGTTCTGCGGGGACGTGGCCGTGCAGTTCACGGTGATGCCGAAGACCACGACCGTGAGGGACTTCGCCTCCAGGCTGTCGCCCGCGGCGACCGTGCCGTTCAGTGGCCCGGTCGAGACGGCGGCGCCGGCCGGGATCGCCGGGTTGGAGTTGCCGGTGAACGTCGCCGTGTCGGTGCCGTTCTTGGCGAGGGTGAGGGTGGACCTGACGGAGTTCGCGCGGACCGGGAAGGGGGAGGTGACGGCGTCCGTCGACAAGGTGATCGTCGCCGCCGTGCCGTCCTGGGTGGCGTTCAAGGTGGCCGTGCCGGAGCCGTACGATCCGCAGTCGAATGACAACGTTGCCGTCTCCGGGGTCACGGCATGGGCGGCGGGGGCCATGGCCAGGGTGGTCGCGGCCATGGCGCCGATGCCGAGAAGGGTTCCGATTCCGGGTGTGCGGTGCTTCATGGGGGGTTCCGCCTTCGTGTGGGGGTCACGGGCCGGGGTCGCCGACCGCCGTCGGAGAAGTACTGAGACATCGAACCTGACGGTGGGTCAGCAGCGATGAACATTGGCCCACGGAACCCCCAAGAGCACAAGACAAGCGGGGCCGACTTGGCATGCTACGGCCAAATCCCTCCGGTGCGACGACTCGTCCCCGCGTCCGGATCATGCAGACGCGACCGCCGCGGTGCACCACGGAATGACCCGCGTCACCGCGCCCGAGAGGAGGAGGGGTGGTACCGATGAAGAAGCGCGTCATCGCCGTCTGCGGTGGCCTTCTTGTCGTCACCGGTGTGGCCACGGCCGCCTGGTGGAGCTGGTTCCGGCCGCCCTGTTCACTCGCCGATTCACCCACGGTCGACGTGACGGTGCAGGCGGAGAAGTCCGAACACCCCGATGTGGCGGACACCGCCGCGGACGTCGACACCCCCGTACGGGCCTACGTGCAGCGGCTCAAGGCACGCGATGCGAACCGGCTCGCCGAACCCTCCGGCCCCGCGTGCCACGAGCCCGGGCCGATGGCCGGAACGTACATGCGTGAGTACGGCGAGGCGGCCGCCGGCCGCGCCGAGGTCGCGGTGGGGCATCGCCCGTTCCCTACTTCAACCCGGTACGGCTGACGTACGAGAGGACCGGCCGGCGCCAGGAGCTGCCGCCCGTCAAGGACGAGGGCCACGGCCGGTCGGGCTCGCCGACGGCGATCCGGCAGCCGGCATGCAGGCCTGCGCCCTGTGCAGAGCTCGAAGGCTAGAGCGGCGCGCGGGTGAGCCGGTTGGCGAACGTCGACAAGGTGTACGTACCGATCCCCATCCAGAGAATGCCGAGGCCGGCCAAGAGGCCGATGATGAGCAGAATGACTCCGAGGATGATCATGACGTCCTCCGGTGACGGGTGACCCCCCTCT